>JABJGX010000082.1 GCA_018662075.1 Candidatus Peregrinibacteria bacterium
ATGTTTAGTAACTACATTGGCCTTAATGTTGCAGACGTTTCTGAGTTCAGAAATAAGCTACGCGAAGGAAATGCAGAGATGAAAGTAGCAAAAAAGACATTGATCCAACGTGCATGTAAAGAAGCTGGTTTGCCAGAAATTCCACAAGACGACCTTACTGGTCCTGTTGCATGCATCTTCAGCTTTGAAGATCCACTATCAGGAGCTCAGATTGCTTTCAAGTTTGCAAAGAAGCACGACCAAGTCGTCCTCGTTGGCGGTGTATACGACGGAAAAGTTCTTACAAAAGAAGAAGCTACCGAGCTTGCGAAAATGCCAAGCCGTGATCAACTTCTTGCGAAGTTCGTTGGAATGCTTCAGTCACCTTTGAACAGTTTTGCAAGCCTTTGTACTTCTCCACTTGGAGGATTCGCACGTGCACTAGACCAGATGGCAGACAAAGGAGGATTTGTAAAAGATGAAGCACCCATCGAGACACCTCAGGACAAGCCTGCAGCAGAGCCAGCACCAGCTGCTGAGGAAAAAGCAGAAGAGAAGGTAGAGGAGAAAGCAGAAGAAGCTCCTGCAGCAGAGGCTGCAGCATCAACCCAAGACCCAAAACCTGAAGCTGCTCCAGCAGCGGAAGATGAGACTGAATCTTAATTTGTTTTTATTTCTATTCCCCTAATCCACATGGCTGACGATACAGCAACAACCGTAACACTCTCTAAGGAAGAGAAGACAGTAATCGACGCAGTCGAGAAGCTGAACGTTGTGCAGCTAAACAACGTCGTAAAATTCATGGAGGAAGAGTACGGCATTTCAGCAGCTGCTCCGGTCGCTGTGGCAGCAGGCGCACCAGCAGGAGCTGGCGACGAAGGCGGCGCAGCTGAAAAGAGTAACTTCGATGTTGAACTCACCTCTTCAGGAGACCAAAAGATCGCTGTAATTAAAGCGGTTCGAGCAATCACTGGTCTTGCACTCGGCGAAGCTAAGGCAATGGTCGACGGAGCACCTAAGGTAATCAAGGAAGGTGTACCAAAAGACGATGCTGAAGCAATGAAGAAGCAACTCGAAGACGCAGGTGCAACAGTTACTCTTAAATAATTACGGTTTAGAAATACGATCAAGAGCTACACTACAATGTGGCTCTTTCGTTATATGCATATTTTCCTCTACAATGGGTCCAACCCTCCCCTCTCTTACTATGCGAAAATTGATTGTTCTTATGATGCTAGCTTTTCCTGTGCACGCGTTTGCGGCTATGGATACAGCAAGTGACGTACTAAGTACCACTGCCTTTACCGGTAGTCCTCGTAGTTTTGAGCTGCAAGCGCACAATCAAAAAAGTGGTGTGTACTACTCTGCATGGGTTAAGGGATCGGAAGAAGGAAAAGGTGAATGGTATAAAGCAAAGATGGACGTGACGACACATATGCAAAATGGTAACGACAGTAAAAAGATGAATATTCGTATTATGGTGTATCAGCACATGCTGTACGCAGCAATCATCGATGGAGATAATACTAAGTGGACATCTATGCCAATCGGAGACCTTAGCTCTGCGCATGGATTCTCTGTGTATCAACTACTAGAAAAGGCAGGTATTGATATATTAAACATCACACCTGCACTCACAGAGGTAGTGCACAATGCAAACCATCTTCTATCTGTAAACCATGAAGGGTATGCAGGGGGAAATGCATACTCATTAAAAACATCGAGCCCTGAACACAACACACATATTCGTATAAATACAGACACTCTAGGAAGGTTTGGCTATGCCAAAATCTACACAACCAATGGGTACTTTGTCGCTCAAGGAAGTACACAACCACAAAACAAAGCACTGTACCTTGGTGTACCACAAACAACCATTTCATACGACCACTTCAAAGGATTACTCGAAGCCTTCCGCGTCAGGACAACCCCAGAAGATACTTCTCCAACAATAGAAATTCAAAAAAATGAACGTGTCACCACGAGTAGGTCAAACAGAATTGTCCATGCGGACAGAAGTAGAGCTACTCCAAGAGAGATACCAACTGAGTGTGGAATAACTGGAACTATTGAAAGAGTAGAGCTCGAACGAAAAGGATTCTGTCCAACGCAGCGTTTGCACAAGCGCATACTTCATGGTAATGACGAACCAGGAAGAAATGGCCGAAGCATATGGAAAGCACGCGTCGAAACAGACCAACGTGCAGAAGCGTACAATACCATTTCTGAAGAAGTTGAAAACAATGCAAAGCGTCGTAACATGCATGCGATCAAAGCAATGATAAGCCGTACAACACTTCAAATGTCTGGGTCTAAAACAATCAACGACTGGATTACCGGAGAAATTATTCCGTTCTTCACACCAACAGGACGCAGCTGGATTGTTGAATCGGTGCTTCTTGAGGATGAATACGGCAACTCTGGCATTGCCCTTCAAAAGAGTACAACCACATCAACTGGTAAGCGAAAGAATTTCATCATCTTCCTTGTTGAAGAAGATGAGGGTGATGAGCCAGTAATGACGGACATATTCTTTCACACACGCCTCAGTGATTTGCGCGCAGAAGGGCTTATAGATTGATGTAAGGTGGGAGTTTTGGTATAATAAGAGTATATGA
>JABJGX010000068.1 GCA_018662075.1 Candidatus Peregrinibacteria bacterium
GACGGATCAATTTTCGATACATTGGAGTACTCTATGGAGACATTGCTCACGCGTTTCCGTCAGCAGTGTTACCTCACACGTGGTATCACCATTGCTATCCTGGATGAGCGCAAAGAACGACCAGAAGGGGATAAGCAGATCACTCGTTTGTACAGGTTTTCATTCGAAGGAGGAATCTCTGCCTACGTTCGTCACTTAAATGAGTCAAAAGAAAGTATTGGTTCACCAATCTGGTTCGAAAAAGATACAGATGACGGAATGGTTGAGGTTGGAATCCAGTACACACAGAGTTTCCAGGAGCATGTAGTCTCTTTCGCCAATAACATTCATACGATTGAAGGAGGTCATCACCTTTCTGGGTTTAAGGCAGCTCTCACAAGAACAATCAACGCATACGCTAGAAAAAATAGTATTCTTAAGGAGAAAGATGACAACCTTACTGCAGATGACGTCCGAGAAGGACTGACAGCAGTTATCTCTGTCCGACTTGCAGAGCCACAGTTCGAAGGGCAAACAAAGTCTAAGCTAGGAAATGCAGAAATGAAGACCGCAGTAGAGTCTGTTGTAAACGATAAGCTCTCTGAATACCTAGAGGAGCACCCAAGTGAGGCAAAAGACATTATTAATAAGTGTAGCCTTGCTGCTCGTGCCCGTCTTGCTGCACGCGCGGCTCGTGATAGCGTTATCCGTAAAGGAGCACTCGAAGGAATGACACTACCAGGTAAACTTGCCGACTGTTCTTCCAGAGACCCTTCAGAATGTGAAATCTACATTGTTGAGGGAGATTCTGCCGGAGGTTCTGCGAAGCAAGGTCGTAACCGAGAGTTCCAGGCTATCCTTCCTCTTCGTGGAAAGATCTTGAATGTTGAACAGGCTAGGCTTGATAGAATGCTTGCAAACAACGAAGTAAAATCTCTTATTATCGCTCTTGGAGTTGGAATCGGAGAGATTAAAGATATGAGTAAGCTTCGATACCACAGAGTCGTAATCATGACGGATGCGGACGTCGATGGAGCCCACATTAGGACTCTTTTGATGACACTATTTTTCCGTTACTTCCCAGAGCTTATCGAGAATGGTTACCTCTACATTGCACAGCCACCACTGTATAAGATCTCTAAGGGGAAAGACCATCGTTATGCTTACACAGACGAAGAGAAAGAAGAGGTGCTAAAAGACATGGGAGTAAACCAAGATGACGAACAAGGTGATGATGACGATGATGATGAAGAAGAGACAGAAGGAAAGCCAAAGAAGAAAGTGTCTCGTGCAAACATCCAGCGATATAAGGGTCTTGGAGAAATGAACCCAGACCAGCTCTGGGAAACAACAATGGATCCAGACAACCGCCTGATGCTTCGTGTCACTATGGACAATGCAGAAGCTGCAGATGCAATCTTCTCTACACTCATGGGACCAGAAGTTCCACCACGAAAGAAGTTCATCCAAACTCATGCGCAGGGAGTGAAGAACCTTGATGTTTAGCCGACCTCATCCCCGGCCCTTCTCCTTTGCGAAGGAGAAGGGGGATGTATTTTTTGCGTGCAAACAAACAGTTCCCTCTCCTCAAGAGAGGAGAGGGTTAGGGTGAGGTCAGTTTTCGCTACTTTTCATCGGAAAAGTGACTAACAATTACTTCTCTTCAAAATGATCGTTCAATGTATAGGTATCCAAGTTTTCAGGCCCTAGAAGCTTCACTACCTTCTTCACTGCATCTTCAAATTTGATCTCTTCCTGCTTTCCGAGAGCCATATCACGAAGGATGATTGTTCCAGTCTTCACCTCCATCTGACCAAGCAACAATGTGTACTTTGCACCAAACTTATCAGCAAGACGCATTTGGCTTTTTAGACTCGCTTCACCAAGAGCACCAAGAGTGTGAACACCCTGGTCTCGCAACTCAGAAATAAGACTGAGACACTTCTTCTTCGCCTTTGGTCCGAGCTGAGCCACAAAGATATCGATCTGGTCTTTGTGAGGAGCCTGAACACCTGCCTGTTTCATGTGCCAGATAGTTCGTTCCATTCCTCCAGCAAAACCAAGACCTGGTGTTGGTTGTCCGCCAAGAAGTTCTATAAGACTATCGTAACGTCCTCCTCCTCCAACAGCATTCTTTCCTCCTGTATCAATATCCCAGTATTCAAAAACTGTTTGGTTGTAGTAGTCGAGTCCACGGACAAGACTTGGGTTTTCAACGTACTCAGCACCTAGCTCGTCGAGGTACTCAAGAACAGTCTTGTGGTATGCCTTACTATCCTCATCGATAAACTGGTCAAGAGTTGGAGCATTCTTTAGAAGAATCTGTGTATCTTCTTCTTTAGAGTCTAAAAGTCGGATTGGATTTGTATCGAGTCGTTTACGATCGAGCTCTGGAAGGTTACGTTCTTTTCCGATAAAGAAGTCTTTCAGTGCTGCAATGTACTCTTTACGGTTATCCGCAGTTCCGACATTATTGATTTGCATGGTAAGACGATCGCGGATACGAAGGTCCGCAAAGATCTTATTCGCCACGTGAATAATCTGTGCATCCAAAGATGCATCGGTAAGGCCAATAACTTCAAGGTCAAACTGGTGGAACTCTCTGTATCGTCCTTTCTGTGGACGGTCGTGCCTGAAGCACGATCCAATACTATAAAGCTCTACAGGTTGTGGGAGCTGCTTCATTCCTTGTTCGATATAACTTCGACAGATGCTTGCCGTAAGCTCTGGACGCAAAGCGTATTCTTCAGAACCCTCTTCACTATGGTGAGAGCTAACAAGAAAGAGCTCTTTTTCTACGATATCTGTGTGCTCCCCAATTCCACGCTCAAATATCTCTCTTTTCTCAAAAGTAGGAGTTTCAATACGCTTAAAACCAGCTTGCCTGCAACGGTGCCGTACAGCCTTCTTGATGTAGGTGTAATACTGATGGTCCTCTGGGAGGACATCGTTGGTACCCTTTGGTGTGCGGTATTTGGCTTCAGCCATAGAGAATTGACGTTAATATAACGAGCGATAGTCTACATTACTTTGCTCAAATTCGAAAGGGTTGATGAAAAACTGGATGATTCAGCATTTTGGAGCAAAATTTGGGGTTGTTCTCAGGTAAAAAATGCTTATACTAGCTCGGAATGTTGTCTATTTGACATATATTTAAATTGTTTCTTCACACCATCTATTACCCCTCATCTACCTTCATTTGTCATGAGGGCCTACTCTGGAATCTTTTTCTTATTGATTGCCGGGGAGGGCTTTCAATTCGAATGAGGATACCGTGAGGGGAGCACAAATACTACTCAAGTTTAACGAAGAAGGAACTGCAATTATGTTTCGAAGCAACACGGACCGAAGTTCATCAGAAGCTGCCCGACATGCAAAACTCGGCACGCTCATCGAGCACAAGGTCACAGATGGAGAATCTACCGAGCTCAAGGTCGTTACTGGCCCGGCTCACGAAGGACGAGAAGTCGTCTACAGTCACTACGTCCAGAGTGTCAAAGGCACTTCTGGGATCTCGATCGAGAATGCCAGCAATGGTGTGATCATCAAAATCAATGCGGTCGTCCCCATTCGAGAAGTCATCGCCAAGGTGAATAATCGACGTCATGGTAAGCTGCGCGTTGCAGTCTTTCTGAAGTCTGACCGTCAGGGTAACTCGTACTTTGAGGTTCACACCCCGAAGGATAGTTACACTGACGTCGCGCGATCA
>JABJGX010000027.1 GCA_018662075.1 Candidatus Peregrinibacteria bacterium
AGTACGGCAAGTCCAGTTATCCCCGCTGCACCATGAAGGTTGCTCCACAGTACAAACAAGATTGGCAGTGCTATTGTATACTTTTTTTGATCAGATTTTTTGCCTTCCACGTAGGCTAAACACAAATAGACTACTAATGAAAACATAAGGAAAGTAAACAGCTGTGGTCGGTCTGTAAGGGCAGGCCGAGCAAGGATTGCAGCAAGAAGAACAAGCCCTGTGTTGATCCACGCTTTCTGTTTATCGAGCATCAGCATAATGCCAAAGGTCAGAGCGATTATCATCGTCCTCAGCAATATAATTCCCGTCGAACCTGTACGGTCATATACAAACGATAAAACTACCTGTGCTAGCCATTCGTGGTTTGCAATATAGGCTTCTCCGATACGGGTGTATGCAAAAGGATCTGTGACAATCCATCCACTCTCTCGAAGTAGCTGGCCGGCTTTAATGTGCCACCAGAAATCTGTGTTTCCAACTTTATAAAAACATAAGTACAACAGTAAACAGAAGCTGACCGCCGGGAATACAAACCGCATCACTTGTTTCATGGTATAGTAGTATACATGAATGCTTTGCGATCACTTTCTATCGGTATACTTCTTCTCTGCCTTGTTCCTGTAACCCAGGCATCTGAAACTGATACACCGTATAGGGATGACTGTATAAAGGCGCTTCGCTACACAGAAGAGCTCGCAAATACGGGAACATACAAAATACGAGTACAGAGGTGTATTGATGAGCGTACCGATGACAACCTTGATACATCACGAAGAGACCGTCTGCGCTATCGTACAGAAGCAGTACAAGAGCGTATTACTCGTGATAGTCGTGCACGAGTTCAGCGGGTTATCCCAGAAGCAGAAACTGCACGTCAACGCTTCGACCGGTTTCAAAAGATATATTCCCCTCAAGACACGTACAAGAAACTGCAACGCAACATGATTCCTACGCGAGTAAACCCCTACGTCAAAACAACAACTGCTCCAGTTGGTTATAACAGATACGCACCACAGACATCAAAGTCTGTTGTCAAAAAACGTATCAATTACGAAAGGCCTTCACGTCGCATCATCAAACAAGATGCACTCATGCAGACACGAAGTTCTCGCTTCGAGTCTGGTGATACGTATCAAAAGGAATTGCTTAAAGCCTTAGATGCATGTTCGCACATTACCAATCGGTTTCACCGAAATAACTGTGTACGAACAGAGCAGATAAAAGCAGGAACGCGTTAGTTATCCAATAATCTTTAACAAGTGTTTCTTGTCTGCGTCTGGAATATCTATCTTCTTCACAAAGTCTGCAAAGTCTTTCTTTGTTACTGTTTCCCCGCGCGTTAGCTCTTTCATTTTCTCGTATGCACCTTTGACACCATGCTTTCGAAGTACCGTCTGCACCGCTTCTGCTAGCAGTTCTGGATGATCATCGAGTTCTTGTTGTACAACTTTTTTATTCAAAATAAGCTTACCGAGTCCTTTGCGAAGAGCAGCAATGGCAATGGCATGATATCCAAATGCGGAACCGATACTGCGTTGTACTGTCGAGTCCGAAAGGTCTCGTTGCATACGGCTAATGGGTAGCTTTTCTGCAAAGTGAGAGAACAAAGCGTTGCTCAGCCCCATGTTTCCTTCTCCGTTTTCAAAGTCTATAGGGTTTACCTTGTGTGGCATGGTTGATGACCCCACTTCTCCTTTGACCACTTTCTGCTTAAAGATCCCACGAGATATGTAACTCCAGATGTCTCGTGAGAGATCTATAGAGATGGTATTAAACCGGAAGAGAATGTGGGACATCTCTGCGATGTCATCGTGTGGATTGATCTGCGTTGTGTTTGCCATTGGGTCGAGCCCGAGTGACTTTATAAACTTACTACCAAATGCTTCCCACTTAAACTTAGGGTAAGCGGCTTTATGTGCACTGTAATTTCCGACTGCTCCACCAAACTTTCCTTGCATAGAAAATGCTTTCATCTGGTCGATCTGACGGTTAAGCCTATCGACGAATACCATCATCTCTTTTCCCATAGTAGAAGCTGTTGCTGGCTGACCATGTGTCAGGCTAAGCATCTTTACTGTCCTATTGGCGACTGCGATCTTTTTAATGTCTGATACGTATGTAAGGGCTCCAGGGATAATCTCTTCTGTAAGAGCGCTATTGACCATCATTCCGTAACTCAGATTGTTTACATCTTCAGACGTTAGACCAAAATGAACAAACTCTGTGTATTTCTTTAGACCTGAAATCTTCTCTAGCTTCTTTTTGAGGTAGTACTCCACTGCTTTCACATCATGATTTGTCACGCTCTCAATCTTTTTAATGGCAGCCGCTTCTTTGTCATCATACTTTTTAAGTACTGATAAAAGCGCCTTCTCCTGTTTTACAGAAACGCGTGGCAACTGCTTTATACCTGCTTCCTTACTCAGCGCAATGAAGTATTTGATCTCTACTTCTAAGCGGTACTTGTTTAATGCCTCTTCAGAGAAGAACGTCGAAAGAGCACCAATTTTTCCTCTGTATCTGCCATCAAGTGGAGAAAGCATTTGCATTGGCCAACATTATAGCACTAGAAAGCCAAATATCTACCCAAAATGACCTTACGCCTTCTTTTTAGCTGCCTTCTTCCCTGTGTAGATCTCTTTAAACTCTTCGACAGTCATTGTCTCTGTTTTGAGAAGTACTGTTGTCAGCTTTTCAAGCTTAGCCTTTTTCTTCTTTAGTATCCCGAGTGCACGTGCATACTGTGTCTCTACGGTCTTCTTCACAAACGAATCGATCTGCTTTGCCTTCTCTTCGCTGTAGTTTCTTGTCATACCAAGGTCTGCCCCTAGGTGAGAACTTCCCTGCTTTTCCCCATACGCAACAGGCCCGAGTTCGCCTTCACCCATTCCGTAACGTGTTGCCATGTTTCGAGCAATTGCAGATGCACGTTCAATGTCGTTACTGGCACCTGTTGTTCTTTCGTTAAAGATAAGCTCTTCTGCTGCACGTCCTCCAAGAAGTCCGCAGATCTCGTCGAGGAACTTTGTCTTACTTGTTGTGAACTGATCTTCCTTTGGAAGGAACCACGTTACTCCTAGTGCTTGTCCACGAGAGACAATAGAGATCTTATGAAGAGGATCACTTTCCTTACACTCGTATCCAACAATTGCATGTCCGAGTTCGTGATATGCAGTTATAGCTGTTTCTTTCTTCGAAAGCTTTCGTGAACGCTTTTCAGGTCCGAGTGCGACTTTTTCTACAGCATCATCGATGTCTTGCTGGCCAATTGTTTTCTTCTTTCGCTTTGCTGCAAGGATTGCAGCTTCGTTCATAATGTTTTCGAGGTCAGCTCCAGTTAGTCCAACTGTTTTTTGTGCAATTGCTTCAAGGTTGATGTTCTTACCCATCTTCTTGTTTAGTGTATGTACTTCCAAAATCTTTTCACGTGCCAAAAGGTCTGGCTTGTCGATGAAGATACGACGGTCGAATCGGCCAGGCCTTAGCAGCGCCTTATCAAGAACGTCTGGTCGGTTGGTAGCCGCGACAACAATAACGTTTGCCCCCTGCTCGAAGCCATCCATCTCTGTCAGAATCTGGTTTAATGTCTGCTCTCGCTCGTCATGTCCTCCACCAAAGCCTGCACCTCCTCTTTGTCGTCCAACAGCATCGATCTCATCGATAAAGATGATACAAGGAGAGTTTCTCTTTGCCTTTGCGAAAAGATCTCGTACACGGCTAGCCCCTACTCCGACAAACATCTCTACGAATTCAGATCCCGCGATAGAGAAGAACGGAACCCCTGCTTCACCAGCCACCGCACGTGCAAGAAGTGTTTTTCCTGTTCCTGGAGAACCAACAAGGAGTACTCCTTTCGGGATCTTTGCTCCGATAGATGTGTACTTCTTAGGATTCTTTAGGAAGTCTACGACTTCAACTAGGTCTTCTTTTGGCTCGTCCATACCGGCAACATTTTTAAAGCGGGTCTTTACCTGTGTTGCATCTGCAACACGTGCTTTAGACTTTCCGAAAGACATTGCATTGCTCTGGCTGCGCGATACTCCACGGAACAACCAGATAAGTCCTCCGATGACGAGCATGAAGAACAAAAGGTCTGGAAGAACAGCCATAAACATATTGGCTGCCTCTCTATTCTCTACCTGAACGACAGTATTGTTTTTTGGATCGTTCCATCCCAGTTGTGACACGGTATCACGAGACTCTTTATAGGACTGGATGAGCGAACCAGTCACGGTCTTTATAAATACTTTGTTGTCATGAATAGTAATCTCGCTGAAACGACCAGCGTCGTATCCACGTGTAACTTCAGAAATAGAGATTTCTGGAGCATCTGCAAACTGCTTGTCATTGATCCTCTGAGGATTCATAAGTGACATAAGAGACATTGCAATAAGCGTTCCAAATAGGATAACACTAAAGATCCAGTTCTTATTTTTCGGTGGTCGTGCGCGCATTTGAGCCATATGCAGGGAAGAATACCGATTCTCCGTCTCTACGTCATGCTTTTTTATATAGAAATTGATCCATGTCCTATTTATGCGGTATGCTTCTACTAATGCCGCGTTTTTCTGGTGTCCCCCTTTGGCTTAAGCAACCGAAAGTTTATCTCGGGATTATTGCGACAGTCTTTGCGTTCTTTACGTTTGTCTGGAACTACACCAATCCTCCCTATTTATACTGGGATGAAAACTACCATGTCGCATCTGCACAGAAGTATCTAAACAATGTGTACTTCATGGAGCCGCACCCGCCACTGGGGAAACTTTTGATTGCAGCTGGGGAAAAGATTTTTAATGCCAACGAAGTTGATGACTCGTTTATTGGGACCGACTACGCAAAAGAGCTTCCTGCAGATTTCTCCTTTAAGGGATACCGTTTCTTCCCGGTTATGTTTGCATGGTTCCTTGCCCCTCTTTTTTATATAACATTCTTATATATAACGAGAAAACCATTATGGGCATTCTTCTTAAGCTTCCTCTACATCTTTGACAATGCGCTCATTACGCATAGTAGAGCTGTAATGCTCGACAGTACGATGTTGTTCTTCTGCATGGCGATGGCCGTGTTGTACTTTGTCCTTCTTGATAAAAAAGAGAGTCGAAACGCTTTCCCATTATGTAGCCTGCTGTTTGGAATATGCTTTGCCGCTGCTATTACAACAAAAGCATTGTCACTGATTATGGTACTTCTTATACCACTCGTCATTGTTCATCTGCGTAAAGATGCAACTGGTCCATTTACGTTAAAACTCAAAAACTTCGACTGGCATAAAATTACACAGTTCGTTGTATTATCTGCATCTGGTTTTCTGATTATGTATATTGCAGTGTGGCAGGCACACTTTATGATTGGAACTCGCGTTATAGATTCCCTGCCTGATAATGGGTACTACCAAGCATCTGAAGAGTACCAAGCACTCCTAAGTAATGGACAAATAAACTTCCCGCTTATGCTGAAGGAAAACCTTGGGTTCCTTGCGCATTACAGTAAAGGAGTTCCGAAACTGAACCTCTGTAAGGCAGATGAAAATGGTTCACCATTCTTCTACTGGCCTCTTGGAGCTCGGTCTATTAACTACCGTTGGGAGACCCCAGATAGCCATTCCTACTTATACATCACGCTGCAATCCAACCCTGTTGTTTGGGGACTTGCCCTTGTTAGTATCTTCCTCGCCATCGTCCTCTTGCTTGGGTCATGGTTTATTCCAGGGGCTAAAAAGCTGACCTATAACAATGAGATTCGCATCTGGCTCGGATTCTGGGTTGCATACATGCTCGCAGTCTCGCAGATTGACCGAGTGATGTACCTCTACCACTACTTTATTCCATTGCTCTTTAGCTTCATCCTCTTCGGGTACGTCTTTATGGAGCTTAAGCAGATGGGTGCCTTAAAGCTAACCGAGAAACGTAAGAACTGGATGATTCTCGTCATTGGTGGCCTCATCTTCGCATCGTTCCACTTCTTTAGGCCGCTCACGTACTACGAACCGATTAACGATGACGAGTTTAAGAGACGCATGCTCTTCCCTCTCTGGGAACTTGAATGTGTGAACTGTGAAAACCAAAGCCTTCTTGCAGACCCTCTGCCAATGAATCAAAAGAAAAAGTAGGAACTACTTTAACTTTCTTCTAAGGTCTAGGATCTCTTTTATCATACCGAAGATCACTCTTCCACTACCACCTGTCGGGCTTCCAGCCACGCGTGGATAGTGTGGGACATCTATCTGATTCCACTCAATGCCTGCTTTCTTTGCCCGAAGGTAAAGTTCTGTATTGAAGAACTTCTCTGTGCCATACAAAGGGCGCAGTGTCGGCCATAGGTCTCGCTTTATAATCTTCATTCCGCAGTTTACGTCTCGTATCCAGAGTCCAAACACAGAGAATATGAGCACTCCCAAGATCTTTCCAAAGACATTACGAACAAAAGGGTCTGCCCTTTTTCTGCGTCGTCCTGGTACAAAATCGTGTTCTTTCAGGTGAGGAATAAGGCAATTCAAATCAGAAATATGAAACTGTCCATCGCTATCTACAAAAGAAATATAGGCTTTTGTCGCAGCATCGAGGCCACTACGAACGGCGAGTCCGTACCCCTGGTTTTTCTCGTGCGTTACGACCTGTACCCTCGAATCTTCCTTCTGCATAGACTCTATTATTTTGGCAGAGCCATCAGAAGAACCGTCGTTTGCTACCACCACTTCTCCGTCTATAATTTCAGAGTCAAACCACGTCAGTACCTCGCGAATTGTTCGCTCGATATTTTCTTCTTCATTAAAGCACGGAAGGATAACAGATATTTCCATAAAGTTATCATGCATCAAAAGAAGTCGGAATGCTAACGCAACTTGTGCTAAAATTTGCCCCATGCATAGCATGTCCATCACACAGAAAACTATTGCCGCACTGTTCATGCTGTCGGCGGCATTGTGGTTACGCAATACTCCCGTGCCTCATATTGGCACGGTGAAGTACAATTTTGATGGTGCTGATGTCATCGAAACTACGCACCCTTTCTTTGTAAAAGCGGAACATGAATTTCTCACTGTAGAACTGCCAATGGTTCTCACTCGACTGCAATCGACTACACTTCGCATCAAGCCTGATGACTGCCTGGAAGAATTGCATATCAACGACGTACTGGTAGAACATCCTCTTATCCCTTTTTGTGACTACACTCATCCAGGGAAAGAAATAAACTTAGCAGGCTTCCTAAAACCAGGACTGAACATATGGCGTATGCGTATTCGCGATACTGGTGGAGATACCGGCGTTATGATCGCTCCTGCTCTGCGTGGCTGGGTTCCGATCATCGACTTCTCTATCGTTTTAGTTGTTGTGCTTTACATTGCATCTCTTCGCTCCGCGATTCCTCTGCTACAAAAGATGAAGTCCATGTTTCCACTTCTTCTTGGAGGTATTGCCGTGCGTATCACCTATGTCCTTGCAACAGGGTACTTCTTGCGTGGACATGATACCGATGCCCATATCGACTATATCGACTATATTGTTCAGAACGGTTCACTTCCAGCCCCCCATGCTGGATGGGAATTCCACCAGGCACCTCTTTATTATATTCTTTCTGCCATCGTTCATATCGTAAGTGATGCTTTGGGCATCGCCAGCGAGAGCCTCTATACCATCGTCCAAATGGAATCACTTCTTGCTTCTATTGGTATTGCGGTTCTGGGATGCATTATTGCGTTAATGCTCTTTCCAAAGACTGCACAAGAACGGAGTCGATATGTCTTTGCAGCAATCCTCATCTGCTCCCCTGCTCTTATTCTCCTTTCTTCGCGCATTACCAATAACGGACTCTATGCGTTCGTTGGCATGCTGACACTCTGGCAAATGCTTCGATGGTGGAAAAGCGACACTGTAAAAGATTGGTATATTTTATGTGCATTACTGGCTATTACGGCACTTATAAAGGTGAGTGGACTAGCCCTTGTTGGTGCTGCAGGAACTGCTTGGATTCTACGTCACGGCCGATACAAAGACATGTGGCGTTTTGCCATTATTGGAGGAATTCTATTCTCACTTATTTTTAGCTGGTTCCCTCTATCCAGACTGGAGCATGCTGAAGATGCAAATAAATTGGTAAAAATGGGAAATGTCGGAATGCACTCCGGTCTAACACTCGACAATACTCTGGAGAACTTCTCTACCTTTAGCCCGCTGGGAGTTCTGGATAAACCCTATAATAACCCATGGAGCGATGAACATCGTCGGCAATACTTCTGGGAATATCTGTTCCGGTCTGCCTTCTTTGGTGAGTTCAGCTTTGATGATGAGCTTCGTATTCTTGCCCAAGGCATTCTTCTTACGGGTATGATTTCATTCCTGTTGTGCATCTGTGGAGTTATTGCATCGTTCTGGAAAAGAGGCCGCTATGACACTCCTCTTCTTCTTGTAATGGGATTCTTACTCCTTGCGGCGTTCTGTTACCGATACTTTTTCCCGTACTCTGCAAACCAAGACTTTAGACAGTCTGTGCTCCTTCTTGTGCCCTTTGCATACTTCACAGTTAAAGGATGCGACATACTCAAAAGAAAACTCTGCTACTCTACTGTTCTTCTCTGCTGTTATTGCAGCCTGTTGTTTATCATGCTGCTGTTCTGGTATCGATAGCTTTCCATGTCAGCCTCATCAGCACTGCACTAATGACAAATAGTGGAAGAAGTGAAAGAATACTCTGGAGCCCAAGAAGAGAGCCGAGGCTTTCGCGTATTTCTCCTGACTGTACCATTGGTATATAGAAGTCCGTCAGTAGCTTTGTTTTTCCTTCTGGGGCAAGTGGCTGTAATACTGTGCCAAGCCCTGTAAGAAGGATAGAAAGAGCAGCGAACACTATGCCAGCCTTCTTAAAGCGATGACATCCAAGTGCTGCTGGAATACATAAAAATGGTAATACTGATGCAAGGTGACGAGGTCCAAGTGCCCATCCTCCATGCCAATAGCTATAACTGGAAATAAGAACAAGCGATACTATCGGGGTTATCAGCATCAGCCAAAATGCAGATGTGCTTTTTTTCCACAAAAAGACAAAACCCGGAATACACAGTAGTAGGAATGGTGACCAGAAGAAGAGCCCTCTGTACTGACTACCAAGCAGTTGCCACATCACAGAAATATTTGGTGCAAATTCGATACCAAACAAACCTTTCTGCATACCAGGAAAGTCTGTCACGTATTCATAAGGAATACTGAGTATAGATCCTGATATCAACCAGTTGTTTAGCGGAATAAGGAGTAGTGGAAGTACTGAACCACATAGTAGATACATCGCATGCTTGCGGTTTTTGAACAAGACAAAGAGTAGAAGTGCCCCTGCACTGAGTGCGCTTGTGTATTCACAAGCAATTGCGAGTCCTAGGCAACCCCCTGCCAAAAGAGAATGTCTTCTGGATAGTTTGCCAGAATCGAGCAGGCCAACTCCATTGTCTATAGCCCATAAGGCTATAATAATCAGAGAGGCAGTAGCTGTGTGTGAAAAGAGCATTACTGCATAGGTGTAGATTAATGTCCCTAAATACACCGCAAAGATGCTCACTAAAGCAGTACGAGATGATGTGTATTTCTTGAGTAACTGAAAGAGGAACAGCGCAGAGAGAGCGGCGAGTAAGCCAACGGAAAACACTGTGGTAAACCACTCTGATATTTTCCAGCCAAGTTCACTACTACTATCGATGGATAATGCCCCAAGCACTGCATACACTGCTGCAAATGCAGGTGCCGCAATAACGACAACCCCTGGTGCCTTTTCACTATAGAAGTGGCCATTCCATTCTATTTTGTCTCCTGTATTTTCGTGAAAACTATCGATCGCAATTGTTCCTTCTGAAAAGACTGCGTGCAATACGTCGAGCCTTGTCGCTTGGTTGTACCCCCACGGCGGCTGCATATAGCTGTAGGGCCACAGCAGTGAACAAAGAAGAAGGATAGCAAAAATTCGAGTGCGCATACGGGTAGTATACACCAGCTGCTACATATCTCGTGCTGCGTTTTCTATCTGCTGCTCCCAGTTCCCTTGTTCAAACTGATACGGGACACCGTAGTCCCCTCGTATTTCCTCATGATGGTTTTCAATAAACCCATAAAACGACAACATAAATAGTACTTGTGTTGCAATAACGACCAAGATGAATACCTTGAGTACAATTCTCAGTACTGCAGATGCTTTACGCAGTACTTGGAACATCATGACCCCGAAACAGATGGGGAGAATTATCATAATAGATGTCCAGTAATGCGGAGGTCCCATCTTGTGCATCGCAATAAGAATAGCTGGAAGCATTACGGCCCACAGTGTGAGGAATAACAAAATGAGTAAGGACACTGGATAAGAATCTTTTTTATACCAGAGTGTTTCTCTAAGCATTTTTGACAGTATCCAGAATAGAGCAGCAACCGCCATACATATATAGAGTCCAAACACGTATGGAGCCCATCCAATGTGATATATCTGTAGGAACGACAGATAACTGGACTCTCCTAGTAAGTATTCGAAGCCAAGACCTGTACTGGTATTTACCCACCATGTCAGATTGTGAACAATAACTTGGAAGTTTAGTGCCATAAATGACAACGTCTCTGCTGATGAAGACGATGCACCTTCATGTCCAAATGCATATGAAAGATATGGCAAAAACAATGCCAAGAATAATGCTGATGCCCGAATAAGGTGAATACGTGTGATGGGTAGCCTTGCAATATACAACACAACTACAACGGGAATAATGCTAAAGAGCGACAATAAGTGTACCTGCAAAAATAGGGCTAATAACAGTACAAATAGATACAGCTTCCATGGTTTATACGATCGTATTAAATATTCCAAGCTTACGAGGAAAAGCATTTGGCAAAAGAATACGATGTCTGGATTCCAGATCTTCCGAGAAAAGATGACAGCCCACGGCATCGATGCCAGTAGTGCGGTGGAAATAAGAGCGACATCTTTTTTAAATAACCTTCTACAGAAACTGTAAAAGAGCCACAGGGCAATCAAGTTCAGCCATACAATAAATGCTGTTACGGCAATAGGATTCACCGTTAAGCTCGTGGGAATTGCTAAGATGTATGCAAATGTCGGTGGATGCGGAATAAAGAAATGATCAATGGCACGAATCTCTCCTAGGGCAAACGGGCGCAAGAATGACTGCACCATAAAGTGGAATTCATCCCCTTTAAACTCCATGAGAGGCAATTTAATAATGCGAACTATTACTCCCATAAAAAGAAGGGTCCACAATGACAGCATGAACCAGTCATACTTCTTTTGGAGTCTCCGTAGCTGAAACATAAAATTCTGCATACGGGATAACAGTGTACCATAGACATTATGCTCTATACCCTGCTATTTCCGCCTCTTTGGCTGTACGAAAATATAATCTGTTCTTTGGTGTAATGCGGTTACCACTACTAGAAAAAACTGGGTAATACTTTTTCCCTTTGGATGATGCCACAAACTGCATTCCATCTGGAACGACTACCTCTACTGCATTGTGTAAAATACTCTGTGCATCTAGGGCAAATATACCACTACTCGTCAGAACAGTTTTTCCTAGTACTACTCTGGCAGAACCAATAGTTTTGCCGTGCAATATACCGTTGCGTACTCCATCTATCTGAATAGTTGGCACTAGGGGCCTCGTGTCTTCCTGGAGGGTAAGCGTCAGTTCTGGCGCTGCAAGCATACGCCCAGATAAGTACCCAGAAGAGAGCGCAAGAGTGAATGCAGGGATGAGTATCATGTTCTTCATAGAGACTAGTGTAGGTTCTCTTGTACCTCTTGCTACTGATGCAGGTTTTTACATTATGTATCTATATAAAAAGTGGCTCTAATGAGCCACTTTTCTAGTTCCAATATAGAAACGAACTTACTCCTCTGTTGCAGCAACAGGTTCTAGTTGCACTGGTGCAACATCGATTATTATTCCGCGTACCGAGCTATAAAGAATTGCCCTGTCTGGTGTTACTACAAGGTGATCTCCATTAGAGGCTTTTGCGTAGAATGGGTTCTTTTCACGAAGCAGCTCTATATCGATAATTGTTGCCACTGTTGGCTCGATGTCTGCTGGGATATCGATTAATTTGCGAACTTCATCAACAATAGACTCTGCAAGTTGTTTATTCTGCTCTTCACCCTGAGACTGATAGTCTTCAAGAACATTGGTAATAGTTGTGAGCTGTGCACTGATTGTTTGCCTCTTTACTTCAAGAACTCCAACAAGAGCGAGAAGAGCGACAAGCATAACAGCGACAAGAGACGTTCGTTTAGCCATGCTCCTATCTTACATTTTTCTTAGCTTCTATTGCAAGAGGACTTCTCCGGTCCCTGCCTGCCCCTCGTATTCGATGATAGTTTCACCGGTTCCAGTTTCTGGTTCATCTTCCTCAACAACTGTTTCACCTGTTCCAGTTTCCGGTTCGTCTTCGATGATAGTTTCACCTGTTCCAGTTTCTACCTCGTCTTCGATGATAGTTTCACCTGTTCCAGTTTCTGGTTCGTCTTCGATGATAGTTTCACCTGTTCCAGTTAACACTTCACCTGTTCCAGTTTCTGTTTCTTCTTCAATAACAGTTTCACCGGTTCCGGTTTCTGGATCTTCTTCCTCTTGAACCTCTTCCTCCTCTTGTTCAACAACCTCTTGCTCCTCTTCGTCTTCATCTTCGATGACAACAAT
>JABJGX010000070.1 GCA_018662075.1 Candidatus Peregrinibacteria bacterium
GATCCTAAAAAAGTAAAAGCAACCTTCTCTAAGGACTCCATCCTCAAAGTCCTTATCCCGAAAGAGGAGAAGGTCAAGATTGTAAGGATTAGCGAGGGGTAATCGAAGAACTACTTCTTCTTTTTCTTTGCTGGTGCCTTCTTTGCTGGAACCTTCTTCTTCACAGCCTTCTTTGCGGTTGGCTTCTTTGTTGCCTTCTTTACAGCGGCAGGCTTTCTTTTTGGAGAGCCCTTCAGCTTACTTTTTACTTCTTTTGGAATCATCTGCATGCTTTCCAGAACATCCTCTCCTCCCATAAGCCTCCAGTCTACTTCTTTCAGAAGTGCATTGAACTGCTTCAGTGTTTTCTCTACCGCCTTGGAGTCTGACTCTTTGTTATCTAAAAAGTTCCATAGTTCCACCTGCATCAGGTAGAGGTTTTGTACTTTTGAGAGCGGTGAATCCTTTTTTGTAGACATAGTATTTGAAGTAGGAAAATCAGATCATTGTAGTCAATATTGCAATCCTTGTCAATTTAGGATGTAAACTAAAATTGTAAAGGTCGCAAACCTTACACCAGAATCGGCAAATGCAAAGAAAATTTACTATTTTTTCTTTTGTCCGATGTGCGAGTTATCTTTGGTAATTCTTAAAAGTTTTATGCAATTTTATGCAAAAAGCCTGCTACTATCGCGCTAATGCCAATTACACAAGCAATATTACCGGTAGCGGGGCTCGGAACACGGTTTCTTCCGTGGACAAAATCTGTTGCAAAAGAGATGCTTCCTATTGGAAATCAGCCAATCATTGCCAAAATCGTGGATGAATGTATGGATGCGGGCATAAAAGACATATGCTTCGTTATAAGCCACGGTAAGGAGATGATCCCAACATACTTCTATGAAAGCCCAGAACTCGAGGCAGAGCTCAAAAAAAGGGGCAAAACAGAGCAATTAGAACACCTATTGAAGTACAACGAGGCTGATTTCCATGTTGTGTACCAAGAAGATCAGCTTGGCGATGGTCATGCCATCCTTCAAGCAGCGGACTGGATCAACAGTGAACACGTCGCTGTACTGTTTGGTGATGACATCTTTTCAGGCGAGCATTCAGGTATTGCGCAGCTTATGGCTGCACATGATGCACTTACTTCAGATGATCAGGGGGCAATTCTTGCGCTAGAGAAGCTTGAGGATTCACAAATAAGCCAGAAAGGTATTGTCGAAGTGGGTAGTATTCACGCAACTATAGAAAGACTTCAGTCTATTAAGAGCCTTGTCGAAAAACCAAATCTTGAGGATGCACCTTCTAACCTTGGTATTGTTGGTCGGTATATTGTACCTCGATCTACTATCGACCTCCTTCCGAGTGTTGGCGCGAGCCACGGAGGAGAGATTAGACTTATTGATGCACTTATAGAACAACTCGGCTCTATCCCTATTCATGGACTTGAGTGTACTGGCATCCGTCTCGATACAGGAACTCCGGAAGGTTATGCCAGAGCTGTTCAAGTGCTGACTGCAGACCTTTAATTGTCATCATCGTCTGAGTCATCATCGTCATCTCCAAAGAAGTCGTCTTTGATGTCTTCCCAGTTATCATCGTCGTCATCGTCGTAACGATAATTGTCGTCGTCATCGTCATAGTAACGATAGTTATCGTCATCGTCGTCATCTAAGTAATAGTTGAATGAGTCGTCATCATCGTCATCTCGACCATTGTTCCGACTCTCGTTACGTAAATAGTTTCGGCTGTATGTCGGAGGAGGTGCTGAGTAGTAATTGTTATTGGTCGAACGCGTATTATAAAAACGTTCAATCATACATTCGCCATGCGTGTTTCTGTACAGACAGTTGTCGTTACTGCGCTGTTGGTACACGGGTTGGGGGTAGGTGTAGGGGGTTGGGGAACGGTATTGCACCTTGATATGTTCGTAAAAAGAAATCGCCTGCACACTATGTGAACTCGTAAGAGTTGCTAGTACAACTGCGATCACAAAAAACTTTTTCATAGGGGCAAACGCTATCATGAATGTTCTTCACACTGCAAGCATTAGAGCTCTTGCATACTGTTCACACGAGCAGCGCGGTCTTTAATAATTGGTGTCTCCTCTTCTGATTCTTCTGTATACGGTGGCCACACTTTTAGCTGCATCTTCTTGAGCCACGCACAGAGACGAGGGAACCGTTTATACTCTGGGTCTCTTGGTTCGTTAATTCCGTGCTCTAACCACACGTACAGCACTGGAACTATTACCAGTGTAAAGATTGTTGCGATGACGATACCGATTGCTATCACAATTGCGAGGTCGCGGAATGTTTCTCCAGTAAAGATCAGTGGAATAACACCGAGAGCAGTCGTGAGTGTTGTCATAATGACTGGCTGCAGACGCTGCTTACATCCTGTCTCTACTGCATCTGGAACATCATCTGTAAATGCACGGTTCTGGTTGATCTTATCAATAAGCACAATCGCGTCGTTTACGACGATTCCTAGCAGCGCAACCATTCCAATCATTCCAGGAAATGAGAGTGGTAGTCTGAGAATTGCAAGCCCGTATAGTACCCCCATCACTGCAAGAGGCATTGTACTAAGCACGATGAATACCTGACGGAATGATTTAAACTGATAGACAAGGATGACGAAGATGAGCAACATCGCAACAATAGATGCACGTGCTAGACTCGCCATAGATTCTGCAGTGTCTTCGTTCTCTCCTCCAAACTGGATCTGTACTCCTTCTGGAATATCGATTGTCTCGAGCCGCTTGTTAAACTTTTGCAGTACATCTGATAGAACGTACCCTTCTTCGACACTTCCACTAACATTGACGACACGGTTAGAATTGTAATGACGGATTGTTGTCACAGCAGACATAAGCTCTACATCGATAAACTCTGACAGGAGAACCTGCTCCCCAGACTTCGTTGGGATCTGCATACTGAGAATCTGTGTAATATCTTCTGGGTTACTTCGACAGATAGTCACTGCATCTCTGGTCTCGAGAAGCTGTGTGAGTGGGTCCTGCAAGCACAGACGGTCTCGGTAATCGATACGGATGACGATGTCTTCCTCTTCCCCTGAGCGTCTGATTTCAGAAGTGTTATCACCAAATACTGACGTTCGCATGATGGAACCAAGATCTTGCGCGGTCATTCCAAAGAATTCCAAGCGATCACGCTTCGGTGTGAGATGATACTCTCCTGGGGAGAGCTCTAGGTTGTCTGTGACGTCTGATGTTCCTTCTACCTTTTTGAGTTCAGCCTTAGCCACAGCCGCAAACTCTTGCACGGTACGCATGTCATCACCGATAAGACGCATCTCTATATCTGCACCGCTTGGCGGTCCTCCCGAGAGCTCTTCTACGAGCACTTCTGCCTCTGTAATGACGCGGAGTTCTTTTCGAAGATCACGCGCAATGTCGTAACTCTTCTTTTTACGTTCTGCTGGGTCTGTAAGAGTTACGGTAATACTTGCTTTATGCGAAGCACTAACAGCACCTCCTCCGAAGCCATCGTTAAACCCTCCACCTCCGACAACGGTCACAAAGCGGATAAGCTCTGGCGTGTCTTCGACTATCTTTTCAACATCTTTTGTAATCTCTTTTGTGCGGTCGAGGACTGTTCCTTCAGGGGCCGCGATGTTTACGAAGAAGAGGTTAATGTCTTGTGACGCAAAGAGATTAAACTTCACAATACCAAGTGCAAAAAGTGCACCAGACAAGAAGAATGCAATAACCATAGACCACAACCAACGCCTTCGTTCTTTCTTTGAGTGAAGAATACGTTTGATATTTCGGCCATACCACTGGGCAAGTTGGTCAAACTGATTGGCGAGAATTGGTTTTTTCTGTTCCCCCTTTGAACGTTTTAAAATCCATATAGCTACCGGTGGCATGAGCATCAACGCTGTAAAGAGTGATGCAATAAGTGTTAAGTTTACGGTGATTGGAATGTGCTTTACGTACTCTCCCATAATCCCCGTCATCAAACCGAGAGGTAGGAATGCAGCAATGGTTGTCATTGTTCCAGATACAAGTGGCGCTTTAAATGATGCAACTGAAGCAAGGGCTGCTTCCTCTGGGTCCATGCTGTGCAAATTCGCGTTCTCGTGAATACCCTCGATAATCACAATGGATGTGTCGATCACGACACCGAGCGAGAGGATAAGTGCAAAGAATGTCAGGAAGTTGAATGTTTCACCGACACCTACAAGCCCCATTGCAGTAATAAGATACAAAATTGGGATTGCAGAAGCGGCTGCTGCTGCTTCGCGGATACCAAGTGCAAGATAGAGCGTGATTGCGATAATGAGGATTGTCTGCCACGCACTACGAAGAAGTACTGCAATGTCTTGTGAGATACGGTCCGACTCGTCATCAGTAACAATGACCTGCATTCCGGGCGGAAGGGTTTTTGCAAATTCCTCTACCGCAATCTTTGCATTGTCTGTCATGCGAACAAGGTCCTCTCCTGTCTTTTTATGAACACCAAGAGACACAGCATTTTGATATTGATTAGACTCTGCTGTGTAGAGTGTTGTGTGCGTTGTTTGTTCTGCGAATGCGTACCGTACCTCTGCGATATCTTGCAGATATACCGGCTGACCATTTCGCGATGCGATCGCCAAAGACTGCAGTTCTTCTGGGCTTCTTAGCTCTGCCTTTAGAGACGCTTGGTAATAGAAGTCGTCTGTCAGAATGCTTCCAACAGGAAAGTCGATATGGTTACTAGACACTGCACGACTGACATCTGTAATAGAGAGGCCGAATCCCTCGAGCTTTTGAAGGCTCACGAGTACCTGCATTTCTCTTTGCGGAAGCCCGCTGACATTTACTTCGTTTACTCCTTTGATTCCTTCGATGATATCTTCGAGCTTATCTGCCTGCTTTTTAAACTCTTCAAGCGGCTCGGAACCGATCATTGTAAATGTAATGATAGCTCTGTCATCTGCACGAACTTCTGTAACAATTGGGTCTTCTGCTTGCTCTGGAAGCTTTGAACGGTTGGCATCGACAACGTCACGGAGTTCACGGATAGACTCGTCGATGTCTGCACTTGCTTCAAACTCTACCGTGATAGAAGACATTCCTTCTGTAGACGTTGATGTTAATGTCTTTAGGTTTTCGAGGTTCTTGAGAATGTCTTCGAGCTCGTCTGTGACAAGTTTTTCAACGTCTCCTGGAGATGCACCTGGGTACGGAACAGATACAATACCAATTGGAATCTTCACCTCTGGACTAGACTCAACAGGCAAGAGGCTTAGTGCATATCCTCCTCCAATCACACATGCGAGAAGTGTAATAATAGACAGGTGTCCATTACGCACAAAGAATGATAGCGACGATTGACGCATATTTTCAGCCTTTTGTATCAGTGCTTGTCTTTCCATGGATTACGGCAAAAGAAGTACATGCTGTCCGTCGATACTCAGTGCTCTTCCTCCTTCGATAATCACGTGATCGCCCTTCGCAATACCGTCGACTATTTCAATATACCTTCCGGAGAGTGCTCCGATAGTAACCGCTCTTTTTTTAGCAATATATATGTCTTCAGAAGATGCATTTTCGAGCTCTTCTGTCTCTTTTGTTACAACCCATACAAATGTTTCTGCTGCACTGACGTGCACAGAAGTAACCGGAAGGAATATACGGTCGTCATCCTGCTGCTTTACCGTACGGAGTGAGAACTGTAGCTCTACAAAAGAACCAACTTGTAATGAGTCTCCACCAATACGAAGCTCTACTTTGAACTTCTTCGATGCAGGATCTGCACTAGGGGAAACAGATGCAACGCGTGCCTTGTACTCTCCATCTACCATTACTTCATCGCCTGGGGTGATCTGACGAACCTCTTCTGCAGAAACGTAGGTGATAATCTTTAACCACTCCGCGTTCTCCATTGTCAGGATGAGATCGCCTGGCTGCACCTCACGACCTATGCGCAATGGGATGTCTGTTACCACTCCATCGAATGGAGCAATAATGCTTAATTCATTTTGATTGATACGTGCAAGGTCAAGCTCTCCACGTGCTGTTGTAATGTTACTGAAAGCCGAAATCTCGCTCGACTTTGCAGATGCAATAGCGCTTTCAAGTGAGTTCTTTGCACGCTCAATATCGAGCTCTGCCTTCTTTTGCGATGCTTCGATCTGCGCCATTGAAGTAGCGTATGCAGCCTCTGCATCGATGATCACCTGAGACCGCCCACCCGTACTCTGCATCGCAGCATCGAGTGATGCTTTTGCAGTATTTAATTCTGAAATGACCGTGCGAACGTTTGTGATCTTTGTATTGATATCAGTGATATCGGTATTAAGATCTGTAACGGTATAGACCGTGCTCGTCACACTATTGTGCAGTGTTGTCAGAGACATCGAGAGGGTAATCTCTGTTTGTTCTAGTAGCCCTAGTGAATCTTTGTAGGTTGGACGAATAGACCGGTAAGCATTGTATGCGTCTATCATTGCGTCACTTACTTTGAGCTTCTGAGTTGGGTCCCTCACTCCGATGTGTGTTTCTTTTTCGTATGTAAGCCCAACCTGCTCTGGGGAGAACTCGAGTATTTCGTCTGCACGAGTAAGAGCACTGTGCACTGTTGTGACAGTTTTTCGAATTGCAGCGTCAAGAGCTGCATCTGCAGATGCTTCGGACAGTCCGAAATTCAATGTTGTAGACTTTAAAGTTTCCTCTGTCTGAACCGTCTTTGCTGCATTCTCTTTTGTCAGCTTTTCTTGGTTTATCTGTGCTGACTTCAGTGCAATTTTTGCATCATCTACATTTTGCTGCGTTTGAATGCGAGTCTGCTGTAGGTTCTGGCCAGTTGTCACATAGAAAGCATTTGCAGTTGTGAACTTCTGTTCAACCTCGAAGGCACGAAGTGTGACGAGGACATCACCTTCTTTTACGATGTCTCCGATGTTTGCCTTGATCTCTTTTACGGTTGCCTTGAAATCTGTTCCGAAGTTTGCAGACTTCTCTGCTTCCACTTCTCCTGTTGCGGACATATTTCTCTGTAGTCCAGATGCGATAGAAAGAACCTCCACCTTTGGAAGCGTTGCCTCTATAACTTCTTGTTCAGGTGCCGAAGAGCATCCGCGTAATACGAGAAGTATAACGACTACTCCTGCTGCAATGATTAAAGAGATAATACGCATGAATTAGAGTAGTAAAATACAATATTTGGTAATTTAAGTCAATATACTATTACAACTGGATTGTGATCGTTTTCGGCAAAAAAAACAAGCCCCAGAAGGGCTTGATTTAGGATTCAAGTTTGTACCTTACTTTCCTTAGAAACAGTGGTAATTTATAGGTTCTGCTCTGTAAGGCAGCCTCTGGTATACAAAATTCATACAGTACGTATCTGGACTCAAATGATGTGCACGAACTGGATCTTGGTATCCACGCCACTGAGCGTAACTTCCTTCAGTGTAATTTGATACTCCTCCTTTACGGAAGAATGGGTGCAATACGCTTCTTTCAGCGTAAATTGGGTGGTAATAGGCTGGGTTATTGAACTGGTATCCACGGCTGCTTCGGCGCTCTTCTGCACGTGCCTTACGACGGTTTTCTTCACGTGTTCGCTGCTCGTATGGGTGCTCTCCGTAGCGGTTATCTGTAATAACACCTGCATATGCTGCAGCAGAAGGGGTGATCGCGCTAAAAGCGATGAATAGGCCAGTGATGGATGCAATAGTTTTAAACATAGTGAGGTACTATAAGATAATTTTGCCTAATGTCAATAGGCTAAACTCTGACAAATGCCAAGCGTACCCTACACTGCTAAGTAACCTTTCCTCTTAAACCTTATGAAAAAGAACCTTGTATCTGTAAGTATACTGACATTTTCTCTCATCTTTGCAGTAGGCACCATTGAAAATGCATACGCATATTCTGCTGGTGATCCAAACGGAACATCTGAAGATGCCCCAGAGAACTTCAGACGGTCACGAGGAATAATGATTCGGTATCAGAGGAATAAGAGAGCTATCTCTCGACAGAGAAATGCAGAGAATGACTACAATACGTCGACCGGTTCAACGTCAACATTTGACCGTCGATCAGATGTACTACGTAGGGCACAACTAAAGCGCACTCAAGAAGATATTGATAAACGTGCGTATTCAAATGCGCAAAGAACAAAGCTTCGCTACTCAGATAGAGAAAGCCGTTCTAGCTCTAGAACACTCCGTCGTATTAACGAGGCAGAGGATGATGGGGGCGTTCGCCATGGACAGCCTGTGTACAGAAACTATCGTCAAATGAGATCCGATGAAGCCGAACGAAAGCGCTTACTGCAACAGGAGTACAGACAGCAGTCTCGAACAAAGCAACGTGCCCGCGTAGAAGCAGGTAGCAATAGTGTTGAAGGTTGTACAAACCTTACTGGTCGGCGCTACGCTTTCTGTCTGTATCAACAGCAGAACAACAAGTAGTAGTTTAGATTTCCCTCTTAAGCACTTCAATTTCGTCACGCAAGTCAGCAGCTTTTTCAAACTCGTAGTTCTTCGATGCGATCTCCATCTGTTTTTCCATCTCAACAATCAAGCGCTTCTTTTCGTCTTTTGGAATCTTTTGATGGTCTCTCTTTGGACGCCTCAGTTCTAACTTCTTATGATCTTCAGACATATCGAGCACTGATTTTCGAATAGTCTCTGGAGTGATTCCGTGCTTTATATTGTAGGCATGTTGGATCTCCCTACGTCGCGCAGTTTCTTCCATCGCTTGCTTCATAGCGTCAGTCTCTTTGTCTGCATACATTGTTACGTGACCATTGACGTTCCTGGCACTACGACCAATGATTTGGATAAGTGCGTCACGTGAGCGCAGGAACCCTTGCTTATCAGCATCCAGAATAGCGATGTAACTTACCTCTGGAAGGTCGAGTCCTTCACGAAGCAGGTTGATACCCACAACAATATCTATTTCACCGAGGCGAAGCAGGCGAAGAATTTCTATTCGCTCCATGGTCTCGATATCACTATGCAAATAACGAACATTGAAACCCTCATCACGAAGGTATTCATCGAGCTGCTCTGCAGACTTTTTCGTTAGTGTTGTCACCAACACACGCTCTCCTCTTGCAAGAGTTTCGTTGATCTCTCTTGTGATGTCGTCGATCTGGTTCTCCTTCGGCTTCACCGTAACAACGGGGTCCAGAAGTCCGGTCGGACGAATGATCTGTTCTACAATGTGCTTCTTTTCTGTATGTTCATACTCGTACTTCTTCGGTGTCGCTGATACGTATACCACTTGTCCGAGGCGGTCTTCGAACTCGGTAAACTTTAGAGGGCGGTTGTCCTGTGCACTTGGAAGGCGGAATCCGTATTCTATCAGTGTGTTCTTTCGTGACCTGTTTCCTTCATACATTCCTCCTACTTGTGGCACGGAAATGTGCGACTCGTCGATGAACATCAAGAAGTCGTCTGGGAAATAGTCGAGAAGTGTACTTGGTGGAAGGTCTGACTTGTCATTATTATTTAAGTAACGCATGTAGTTTTCAATACCGCTGCAGTATCCCGTTTCTAGAAGCATTTCCATGTCGTACTCCGTACGCGTACGGATGCGTTCCGCTTTTGCTAAGTGTCCCATATCAAACAGTACTTTTTCCTGTATTTCCATGTCGCGTTTTATTCCGGCAATCGCCTGTTCGATCTTTTCTTTCGTGGTGACGTTATGCGCTGCAGGGAAAATAGTAATCTCTTGTAGCTCTGCAATAAGTTCTCCTGTGAAACTGTCGACTTCTTGAATGGTTTCAATTTCATCGAAAGGCATTTCAAAGCGAATAACTGTGTCGTCTCCTGGCTGGTAGACCTCTACGGTGTCACCAAGTACATGGAACTGGCTTGGCTTGAAGTCTAGCCCACTACGGGTGTACTGAATATCTGTCAGCTGGCGGAGAAACTTATCGCGCTGCATCGGCTGTCCACGCTCTAGCTTTATCGCAAGCGCTTCGTAGTCTGCAACATTACCAAGACCATAAATACAGCTCACTGATGCAACGATTAGTACGTCTTTTCGACTGAGTAAGTTATGCGTTGCTGCATGACGATACTTGTTAATTTCGTCATTAATAGATGCATCTTTTTCAATGTACGTATCTGATGCTGGCATATAGGCTTCCGGCTGATAGTAGTCGTAATACGATACGAAATATGAAATGGCATTGTCTGGAAAGAATGCTTGGAACTCGCTACAGAGCTGGGCTGCTAGTGTTTTATTATGTGCCAAAACGAGCGTTGGACGCTGGAGCTGCTGCACCATATTGGCGATCGTAAATGTCTTTCCTGTTCCAGTAGCCCCAAGCAACGTCTGGTGTTTTACACCATCGTTAATACCTTTAACCAAGCTTTTTATAGCTGCAGGCTGGTCACCTTTTGGTTCGAAATCTGATACGAGCCGGAATTTTTGATCTTTGGACATGTCGGCCTATTGTACCGCAGAATGGCTTTTGATCCACCGAAAGATGTAGAAAAGGGGTCTTTTTATGTCTATATGCTGCGCAATTCTCAGCCGACCTCACCCTACCCCTCTCCTTTGCGAAGGAGAGGGAACTGTTTGGTCTCCTATTTTTTTTATGAAGGTCTCTATATTTTTCAACGTGAGTTCGAGATTAGTTTGAACATCTTCATTTTTCATTCGAAATACTGCATATCCACATTCGTTAAGAAATATTGTTCGATGTTGATCGTGCTCTTTCTGATGCGCTTCTTCATGTATACCTCCATCTACTTCTAGTACTACCCTGTATTCTTTGCAAAGAAAATCAACAATATATGGACCAATATTACTTGGCGGCGAAACTTCAATCCTTTGAATTTTCTATTTCTCAACATTTCCCAAAGTATTGTTTCTGCTGGGGTCATTGATCGTCTTAACTTTTTTGTAAATTTACATTTACGCTTTTTGTAGAATTGGTGCTGTGATTCTTCACTCATAGGAGTGATATTGTATCACGAAGCTCCCCTCTCCTCCGAAGAGGAGAGGGGCTGGGGGTGAGGTCGGCTAAAAACAACACGCACTTACGGTGGCGAAAATTCGGTAATCCCGATATTCTCTAGATCATGATTGACCTCAATGACCTCCGCGCCCGTCCAGATGCCTATAAAAAGGCAGCGAAAGATAAGAACCTGACTATCGATATCGATGCTTTCTTTGTACTGGATGAGAAACGAAAGGCATTGATCCCCCGCATTGAAGAGGCACGCGCAAAGCAGAACGTTGCAAGTAAGAAGATCCCCCAACTGGAAGGAGAAGAAAAAGCAGCGCTTCTTGCGGAAATGAAAACACTGAGCGATGACCTTAAAAAGTCTGAAGCAGAACTGAAAGCTGTAGAGACTGAGTGGAAGAACATGCAGTTCACGTTCCCAAGTGTTCCTCTCGACAATGTTCCTGTAGGAAAAGATGAGTCTGGTAACGTTGAAGTAATGACATGGGGAGAGAAGCCTACATTTGATTTTGAGCCAAAAGACCACGTCGAGCTTGGTGAAGCACTAGACATCATCGATATCCCGCGTGGGGCTAAAGTAAGTGGTGCCAGAAACTATTACCTTAAAGGAGATGGTGCACGGCTTCAAAAGGCAATCATGAACTTTACGATCGACCATTTGCATGCGAAGGGATGGACGATGTTTTCACCACCGCTGATGGCAACATACGAGTGCTTTATGGGAACAGGATTCTTCCCAGGTGCTGATGAAAACCAGATCTACGTTGTTGGTGGTAAAGATGAAAAGACTGGCACACTCGAGAGCGATAACCTGCACCTGATCGGTACGTCTGAAGTGACAGTCTGTAGTTACCACAAAGACGAGATACTCAAACAAGACGAGCTACCAAAGCGATACGCAGGACACAGCGCATGTTTTAGGCGTGAAGCAGGAACGTACGGAAAAGATACAAAGGGGTTGTATCGAGTACATCAATTTGAAAAGGTAGAACAGGTTGTTCTCTGTGAAGCGAACGAAGAAGAATCTTTGAAGATCTTTGAAGAGATCCGAAAGAATGCAGAAGAAGTACTTCAGGCACTGAAACTTCCCTACAGGATTATTGATGTGTGCACTGGGGACATGGGTAAGTCTAAGATCTATATGCAAGACATTGAAACATGGATGCCGAGCAGGGACAGTTACGGAGAGACGCATAGCTGTAGCTACCTCGGGGACTTCCAGGCGAGGCGTTTAAATATTCGCTATGACGACCCTTCGGCTGACTCAGGGCAAGCAAAGAAATTCTGCCACACATTGAACAATACATGCGTCGCTAGTCCTCGTATTCTGATCCCTGTGATAGAGCAATATCAGAATGCAGACGGGACGATTACTGTTCCAGAAGTACTGCGTCCATACATGGGAGGACAGGAGATTATTGGACAGTAGACTGCTGTTTGGCTTGGTTAAGCCATTACTTGACTCTTTTAAAGAATCTGTTTACATGTTATAATGTATTGATACATTAACTTATTCTTATGTTCCTACTCCTCGCTGGATCCACCGAAATGGCACGAGCACTCATCGTTGATGAGTTCCTTGGTGAGCATAGTGACTGGCGTCATTTGGCTCTGGAAGATATTGCTGATGCAGAGATGGATACAGGAGACATGGAGGAGGAAGATATTTTTGGATTTCAAATGGCATTCATGACTATGGTTGCTTGCGAATGTGCGAAAGAAGAAAACGCTGCAGGGCATCATGTTGTGATCACCTGTCCTGAGAGCGAAATGATTCCCGGAATCTACAGTGAAATCGAAGAAGACATTGTGAGCGTATTCCTTGGAGAGAAGAGTGACGCTGATGGTTTTGACCATGTCATCGACAGTGCATCGAAGTCTATGGTGGAGATCAGTGCGAAGCTCGACCAGATTATCCAGGCACAACCTGCGTAAACCTCGGAGACATTCGAAGAGGTTTGACTACGCTTTTTTGGCTAATTATAGCCATATAAAAGATGCACATGAAGGTGGTTGAAAGTTGAATAAATACGAGTAGGATGCACATAATTACTTACTTCAATATATAATTATGACAAATACTTTTCGACTTGATGGCGACTCTGAAGCAGTAGTATCTGATGCATATAACCTGCTACAAAAAGAGATTGGTGATGTAGTCATTGATTCTCATAGCCCTCTTAACACAGGTCATCATCCACAATCTTCTACAGCCCTTGATATCGTCACAACAAGCAGTATAAATGAGTTTCGTACGGTGCTCGATTCATATAGATATGATGTTACTGTTACAGAGCCTGTAGATGAACAGTCGGAATAAGATGCTATGCTATAAGCATGGCTACCTTTTTCATTGCAGACGACACCGAAGGAAAGCTCCAAATGCTTAAAAAGTTTGTCGAGCAATCGGGCATTGCAACAACTATTCTTGAAGCCAGAACTTCTGAAGAAGCGAAGGGTGTCATCGACACTCATGCTATCGATGCTGCGTTTATTGACTACGAGATTCCAACCGAGAACGGACCTGCCATTATCGCCCATTTAAAAAGCGTTCAACCAGAGGCACGCATAGCGCTGGTTAGCGCTAGTGATAGTCCTACATACCAAGAAAATGCCCTCGATGCCGGTGCTGAGGCCTGTTTATGTACATCCTATGCAGAAGATACTGTTGTTGATGATGTGCTCAGCATCCTCGAGAAGTGGAAGATAGAACTTGAAGGGTAATATTGCAAGATATTGTTAATTATGTTATAATAATACTTGTATACACAAATATACACCATGCATCATAACCACTCTACCCAGAAGGCTATTCTCCTTTCACTTGGAATTCTCCTCATGTTGCCCGTTGCTTCTAGCTGGCAGAATATGTTTGGATCTGTCCATAAAGCGATTGGAAACAGTATTACTGTCGACTCTGCCGTTGAAGAAAAAAACCGCATGGAGGAAGAGATGAACAAGATGCAAGAACAGATGCAAAAGCTTACGGCCCTCATAGAAAGGCTCGACCAAGTAGAGGGAACTGAGTAATGTAGAGGGCATGAATATCCTCTTTACTCGTTTTCCATTGGAGTCGCTGTTCGGTGGGGCAGAAGTGCAGACACTTAGCCTTATGAAAAGCCTTATTGTACGTGGTCACAGTGTCTCTTTTGTTGGTAGCTGTCCTGTGCTCCTCGTTGAGGGTGAAAAGATTCAGGTAAAAACTTCGCAGATTCATATAGGAAACCCTCCTGTCACAAAATGGGATGCATTCAGTTTTGTTTGGAGGAAGCGCGCAATGAAAAAAGCACTAGAGCAAATGATGAACAACATGTCCTCCATGCCAGATATTATCTGCATGGTGAGTCTTAGTGAAAAAATCTTACTTACGCCTTTTGCCCTACGAAAAGGTATAAAAGTGTTATGGATCGAACATGATTCTGTTGGGAGGTGGCTACGTGGAAACCCCTGGCTTTCTACTATTTGTAAACTCAGCGGTAGCGTTACTACTGTTTGTGTGTCAGAGCTCAGTGCGGAAATGTACCGATCTATGGGGTATAAGAATGTACAGTGTATTCCCAATGGTGTTGCACCACCGACGTACCGGGCTACCCCTTCAAGTAGTACGAGTATTACCCTTGGCTGCATTGCGAGACTGAGCCCTGAAAAAGGTGTGCATGTTTTGGTTGATGCTATTAAAAATATGGCTTCTGTACGACTGATCATTAACGGTAAAGGATCACAAAAAATTGAAGACAGTGAACAGGTACAACTTGTGAACCGCGTTCATGATATCGATGATATCTATAGAAAGATTGATGTACTCGTCCTGCCATCTATAGAGAATGACCCGTTTGGACTGGTTGTTGCAGAGGCAATGTTGCGTGGCATTCCGGTCATCTGTACTACTGCATGCGGTATTAGTAAGTATCTGAAATCTGGCGTGAGTGGACTCGTAGCAAAAGCAGGATCTACTGTTGCACTGCATGATGCCATTGAAATGATGCAAGACCCAGAGACCAGACAACTCCTTTCAGAAAACGGCAGAATGCTTGCAGAGAAACACTTTACTGTGGAAAGAATGGTAGACCAATACGAGGAGCTCTTTTCCGTGTAGAATAGGGAGGTGAAAAAACTTCTTCTCCTCTTCCTTCTATTGTCTGCATCTTCTGTGCAGCAGAAGACGATTGCATTTGCAGAACCGATTGATGCGGTTAGTGTTACGTTTGCATCAAAAACAGACACTGCCATGCTGCTCATCGGAGACAGCTGGTTACCACTTGCTGTAGAAGATGAACAAGACCCCACACTACTTGAAAGTAATTTAGTGATTCTTCCTGAATCTAATACGCAGATTGTTCTACGGGGAAATTTGCATCGTCTTCAGATCAACCCAATCACTGTCAGTGCAGAGCCTGTATCGTATGAAGTTGCAGCTTTGAACCCACTTGGTCGTCCACGTATACTCAAACGTCACCAGTGGGGGGCTGACGATAGCTTTCTCTTTAGTGCGCCAAAAAGCACGACATCTGGAACCTCTTCCACCAGCTCTGCTACATCTAATAGCTCTGCAATTTTCAAGCGAGCCGAGGACTGTAATACCGCAAAAACGAACTACCCTGGTGACTTTCACGTTGCAAAAACTGTTACTCATGATGGCAACGGACAGAAGCTTCGATGGGTAAGACGGTACTCAAGCGACATAAAAGTTCTTGCAGTGCATCATACTGCACAGAAGATTACCGGTGACCTCCGCTCTCCTGTGCAGCGCATGCGCGCACTCTATGCCTTTCATGCAAATAGCAGAGGGTGGGGCGACATTGGATATCACTATTTGATTGATGAAGAAGGAACCATCTACGAAGGTCGTAGTGGTGGAGAAAATGTTGTTGGAGGGCATGTGTATTGCGGAAATGTTGGAACACTTGGTGTTGCCCTGATGGGAAACTTTGACGAAGAGCAGCCAACACAGGTGCAGGTACATGCGTTGCAGTGGCTCCTTCAAGACCTCGCGAGCACGTACGATATCAGCCTTAATAGGAACGTGTTCTTCCATGGCAAAAATATGAAAACTATTGTTCGTCATAAAGATCTTATTTCTACCGAGTGCCCCGGGCATTACATGAGTGCTGCGATTTCCCAAGTGCGTAACAATGTTATTGCAGGAAATATTGGGAATATTGTGACGTTCCCTACCATCGCCAGAGCACGCACAGACAGTAGGAAAACTCGACTGAGTACAAGACTAGAAAAAGCAGGAGAGGCAATGTCTCGGCGGTTCTTTAGGGCAAAGAGACTGGTGCGTACTGCAGAACGAAAGAACCCCAATGATGCTCGCTTGCAAATGATAGAGAAGCAAAAGAGCACGGGAAGTAATCTGCAGAGACAGCGTGCTGCAGAGACTGCTCGGCGGCGGCGCGGCTCAGAAGCGCGGCGTGCTACTGCGGCACCCCCAAGAACAACAGTAGCTACCTCTGCACGTCCTACAGATATTGACCCGCATGCTTTGCGTATTCGCCTTTCATATGAGGGGAGTAACGCAGAGGTTTCTACGATTGGTTCTGCAACAATAAACGGTATGAGTGTGAAAAACATTCGACTAGGACGCGAAGGGAATAATTGTATTGCGGTCAGTGCAGGGCAGACGCTTGCCGATGGCATTGTTCGTATTAATCCTGGTGATGACATACTCCGCATTGATAGTTGGAATACGGCGTGGAACCGTTTCCGAGGTGTCATTGAATGTAGGATTGTAGACGGAGAGTTGGTTCTGATTAATGAGTTACCACTCGAAGACTACATGGCAGGACTGTCCGAACAACCAGATACGCAGCACTACGAGAAACAACGAGCCTTTGCTATTGCTGCACGTAGTTATGCAGCGTTTTACATGGAGGATGGACATACAAAGTTTGCCGGCAAGCCGTATCACGGCAGTGATACTGGGAAAAGCTTTCAAAGCTACAGTGGTGTGAAGTTCGAAGAGCAAAACCCGAACTGGGTTCGTGCAGTGCTCGACACTGCCCACTTAGTCGTTACAAAGGATGATCAGACTGTAAAGACTGCATACTTCTCTTCTGATGACGGACGCACCAGAAGCCCTGATGAGAACGGCTGGCACAACTTCCCGTTTGCTGAAGTGTTTTCCAGTAAGCCAGACCCATGGTGCGATGGCATGCGTTTGCATGGACATGGGGTTGGAATGAGTGGATGCGGCGCAAAGGCTCAAGCGGCGGAAGGTAAAACTGCAGAACAGATTTTGCGGTATTACTATCCAGGGACAATACTCCGTTCCGTTACGATGCAGTAACGAGTTTCCGCTTTGCAATTGTTGCAGTAAGCTCCTGCACTTTATCGGTAGCCTCCCATGGAAACTCACGTCGTCCGAAGTGTCCATATGCAGACGTTGCTCTGTAGATAGGCTTTAAGAGATCCAGTGTTTTGATGATTCCTGCTGGAGTCATATCGAATACTGTTTTTATAGCCTCTTCTATAACCCTGTCTTCCTCTGTACCAGTGCCAAACGTTGTGATGTGAACAGAGACTGGTTCTGGGTATCCGATAGCGTAGGAGAGCTGTAACTCACATTTAGATGCAAGTCCTGCTGCGACAACATTTTTTGCAATGTAACGAGCCATGTACGCACCACTTCTATCTTGCTTGTTTGGCACCTTGCCAGAGAATGCTCCTCCTCCATGACGCCCCATTCCTCCGTAGGTATCAACAATTATCTTTCGGCCAGTGAGACCGGTATCTCCGTGTGGGCCGCCGATAATGAATGCACCTGTTTCATTAATAAGAATCTTTGTATTGTCATCCATGTACTCTCCACAGACAGGGCGGATGACATGCTCTAGAAGATCTTTTTTAATCTGCTCTTGCGTTACCCCCTCGTCATGCTGTGCAGCAAGTACCACCGTATCGACGCGTTGCGGCTTATTATTTTCGTCATACTCTACTGTCACCTGACTTTTTCCATCCGGACGCAGGTGCGATACCGTTCCGCTTTTTCGTACATCAGTCAGTGTTCTGGCGAGTGCATGCGCCAACGTAATTGGCAGTGGCATAAGCTCGTCTGTTTCGTTACATGCATATCCAAACATGATTCCCTGGTCTCCTGCACCTTGCGCTTTATGTGTTCCATCTTCTGTGTTTTCTCCTTGAGCGATTTCTGTGCTTTGCTCGTGCGCAACATTTAGCACCTTGCAATTCTGAGAGTCGATTCCATACGCTGCGTCTGTGTATCCAATATCTTTTAAAACAGACCGTGCGATATGTTCTAGGTCTATATCTGCTGATGTTGAAATTTCTCCACCAACAACGACTAGACTGGTTGTCGTAAAGCATTCACAGCAACACGCTCCATCGGGATCTTGCTGCAAGATTGCATCCAATACTGTATCGCTTATCTGATCACAGATTTTATCTGGATGGCCTTCGGTTACGCTTTCTGAAGTGAAGAGGTAAGACATAAGTATTAAAAGATACCCTACCCCCTTTTTGGAGGTAAGGCAAGTCTTCATTCCAGTTACTACTTTGCAAGCTTGTTGTAGAGAACTGCAAGGACCCAACCGCCGACAAAGGCGTCTGCAAAGCCCCATATTCCACCGACGACTGCTCCGAGGAGTGTTGCCTCGTATCCAACGTACATAGAGCCAAGAAGAGAAACGAATTCTGATCCGAATCCATTCATTGCAGTAATTCCGAGAATTAGAAGAGCAAGAGCCCAAATAATTCCACAACTGAGACCAAGTGCTTTTGCATCAAGTTTCATAAAAATCGGGGTAAGATAGATACATTATACACTGTATTTTAGATTTTTTGTAGGCCAAAATTTTCATTGGGAATTGTTGTATGAACGCTGCAAAGATAATACTCCCATGAGCGATGAAGAGCTGCACACCATCGCTATGCGCTATGCCCTCAAGCCTGAGGATGCTGATGTTGCCTACATTGAAGATCCACTCCTATGTCTCTAAACCGTATTTTGCTGTATAATAGCCCTATGAACGCAACCATCTCTGCCGGTACCCCATTTAGCCTGATTCTCTTCGGAGCATCTGGGCATTTGGCACAGATCAAGATCTACCCTGCATTGTATGTCCTTGCACTCAAAAAACGTCTACCCGCAGACTATGCGATTGTCGGTTTTTCACGGAGTGAGTTCGATGACGCATCTTTTCGAAAGCTTGTAGGAGATTCTATTCGGGAGCATATGCCAGCAGTCACAGAGCCTGCTCTAGAAGAATTTTTAACCCATGTGCATTATCACGTTGGACAATACACAGGAGCATCTGACTTTCAGAAGCTCACCGATCGATTGAACACTATTGAGCAAGGATGGAAGGACAATGTTCGCCTCGCATACTTCTCTGTTCCGCCAAACGTGTTCCCAGATATTTCTCTGAATCTATGCAAAGGAAACGTGCACGATGGAAAGATTCCATTCCGTTGCATTGTTGAAAAGCCTGTAGGGCATGACCTGGAAAGTTTTGAGTCTACAAAGAAGCAGCTTCTTGGATGCTTCCAAGAAGAGGAGATCTACCTCCTCGACCATTACCTTGGGAAAGAAGCGGTGCGTAACGTGTATTACTTGCGCCATGCAAACCCTGTTCTTGAACGTATCTTTAAAAATACATTGATTCATCATATAGAGATTACTGCGAAGGAATTTGCGGGACTCTCTGGTCGTGCTGGATATTTTGAAGC
>JABJGX010000045.1 GCA_018662075.1 Candidatus Peregrinibacteria bacterium
CTGACATTTCGACCACTCCCTCTTCGTTGACCGGTAGTAGTGATATTCCCCATCCTTCTTTCTGCAGCCTCTGCACTGCCTTAATGCTGCAACTATGCTCTGTACTTAGGGCTATAACGTGTCCTGCTTTCCCGTGCTCCTGCTTCCATTTCTCGCACCTGCCAAAGAGCGCTAAAGAATTCGCTTCGCTACCAGATGCCGTAAATACCACTTCGTGGGGCTTTACACCAAGCAAGGTCGCAATAGTGAGCCGTGCGCTATCGAGCATACTTTTTGCTTCTCTGCCCTTTGAATGTGGTGAAGAGGGGTTTCCCCAGATATTTAGCATAACAGAGAGCATCTCCTCGTAGACACGAGGGTGCAAAGGGGTCGTTGCTGCGTGGTCTAAATAGATCATCCTAAGAAGTATGGATTATACAGCCGGAATTAAGAATACATTTCCTGATTAATTCTTTTCATTGTTTAGGGTAGAATAGTCCTATGTTCGAGGCCTTTACTATTGGACCGGCGATTATTTGGACCAGAATCATCTTTCTGCTCATTGGAGTGTGGGTTTCTGTAGAGTTCTTTCTTCGGCTTGCCGAGAGTGCAAACCTCTCTTTGCAGCACTTTAAAGATAGAGCGTGGTACTTCTTTGGGGCTTTCATCTTCTTTGGAAGAATGTTTGCGGTCATCGCACAGTATAAAGTGTACATAAGAGACCCTGTTAGATTTTTTGTATTGTGGGATGGCTCGTTTAGTTTTATAGGCGCTGCTTTTGGAATAGGCGTTGTTATATACTGGGTGACACGCTCGCATAGATCCACATTCTTACAGTGGTTGGATGTGCTATTGCCTGCTGCATTGTTTGGATCTGCCTTTGACTGGTTCGGGCAGTTTGCTGCTGGTAGAGCATATGGAAAGCCAACAGACATGCCGTGGAGCATTACGTATGATGCGATTAATGTTCGTTACACTGTACCTATTCATCCAGTACAACTGTACTACGCTTTTGCGTTTCTTATTCTTACGTTTGTTCTTCTTGTGATTAGAAAACATTCGAAGCGTGCAGGTGATGAAACGTCTGTCGGAATTCTACTCGCAACATTGTGTACATTTGTTTTTGAATATTTCAGAGGAGACTTTTCTATTCCAGTGTTTGCCACACGAATGGACTTTGTCATCTTACTTGCACTGTTTACCAGTCTTGGCGTATTTGCAGCAGTAGAGTTTCGCTTAACGCAAAAAGCATTAATCATTCAGGAGGCGATTCTCATCGGAGTCTTTGGAGGGTACATGCTTATTAGAAACATGCTTCCATTTGCCACATTTGAATTACGATTTTCACAGTTTCTCGCAATCCTTTCTTTCCTCGCTGTCGTAGTGTACGTTGTGGTACATCGTCGTCGGTACCCCCACTTATAATGACAACAGTTTTAAACTCCTTGCAACAATTCGCTCAGCCATGGTTCGTGTTCCTCGCAGAGGATCCAACACTTCGACTCCTACAGTTTGGTATGATGCTCATTGGTGTTATTGTTATTTTTCTCGTCTTCTTTACAACAAGAGACATCTTGCTCCGCACTCATTCGTTTTGGTATATGTTCCTTTCGATTTTGATCGTTGCATTACTTCCTGTTGTAGGATTTTTCCTCTACGTACTTATTCGTCCTGCTCGCACTATTAAAGAGCGTGAACTCGAAGCTCTTTTACTTCGATTGGTTGTTGATAAGGCGACATCTACCCGTAAGCAGCCAGAAGATACGAAAGGTGGTGTTGTGAAGAAAAAGACGACTACTACTTCTGAAGATATTTCCCTCTAATACTATGTCTCAATTTTTCGTATACCTCTTTTGGCCAAATCCTGCGAATGCAATGTATGACAGTCCTAAGGCTATTGTTCTTACTTCTGTATGTGCTTTGATGATCCTTGGATCCTTCGCACTAAAGCGCTGGAGAAAAAAGATGAGCAATGCACCAACTAAAAAGCTGACGCGATCATGGCCGTCTGCTTCATTATGGTTTGGACTTATCGGACTCTTCCTTGTTGTCTGTAGGGTAGAAGGTATTAGCTTTGTATCTATGCGTGTGTGGTGGCTTATATGGCTCGCGATTCTTATTGCATATTCATTTATCCAGTGGAAAATGTTTAAGGCACGTCACTACGAGATTGTACCGAAACAGAAAAAGGATGTGACCGCACGTGATAAGTATTTGCCGAAGAAGAAAAAGTAGGACTGGCACGCAGATTCATGTTGCTATAGAATTGGTTGGATCATGGGTCCAGATCCCTTTTCTATTCCTTCCCAATTTCCTTCATGCGTGTCCTTACGCACAAAGGCGTTACTTGGCATGACGACCCTGCGCCGTCAGAGCAAGTGTTGTTGGAATTGCAGGAAAAGTATGGATTCCATGAACTAGATATCGAGGATTGTCTCAGTGAACATGAGCGTCCGAAGGTAGAGGAGTATGACTCGTATTTGTTTTTGGTTTTCCATATTCCATATCGTGCTCGCAAGACTGGTCGTATTATTAAGGAAGAAGTGAACATCTTCATGGGTGCTGACTTCTTTGTGACTCTGCACAGAGGAAAGATCCCAATTCTTGATAGACTATGGAGAGACCTCGAAAATTCAGAAGATATGCGGCAAGAATATTTGCAGCACGGAACAGGGTTTTTCTTGTACGAACTTATGCGCCACTTCTTCGATGACGTTTTTCCTCTCGTTGATAGTATCCGTAAAGAGCTTCGACGTATGGAGGATATATTGTTTGAAAACGATGAAGAGGTAGACCTACTAAAAGATATTATGGCCGTGAAACGTAATATTATTAGCATGCGATCCATTCTTCTTCCGCAACGAACTCTGACAGCGACTCTGGAGCACAAGAACAAGAAGTTCGTCCCAGAGGAGTTGGGACTGTATTTCGACGATATCTTGGACGCCATTGAACGTCAGTGGGCATTGCTCGATACTGCAAAGGAAATGATCGATGCATTACAAGACACACATGAATCATTCCTGACACATAAAACAAATGCGGTGATCCAGCTACTAACCATCTTTTCGGTCACCATGCTTCCGCTGACGTTTATCACAGGACTGTACGGGATGAATGTGAATCTACCATTTTCTGGAAGTCCAAATGCATTTTTCATAGTCATTGGCATCATGGGTATTATCTTTACGACGATGCTTACGTACTTTGCACGGAAACATTGGCTGTAGGTTGTGATCAACTCTCCTGTTCAAGTTTCTTGACATCGAGGCATAAATCATCGACCATATTCCTCCTATGCCATTAAAACATTTCACAGAAACTTTTTTGACCGTCGTCCTTGGGGCAGTTATTGTACTCACTGGTCTTTTAACTGCAACACTACCAAATCTTCCAGATGGTGCACTCCCATGGGTAATCTTATTTGTATTGTCAGTGGCATATCCGTTGTCATTGCATTCTATGTTTCAAAAGAGGCGTGCAGATAATTTTTTCCGTAACTTGCACTGGTTCCCAGCAGGAATGCTTCTTGTGTGGCTCCTTTTACAGGGTGTTGTGCTTGGTAGCACTCTCTCTCCGGATGAGGTAGATGTGTACACATGGGGATGGACACTGCCAGCAGTGATTGTTGGTTTTGTAATGATGGTTCTCTTTTGCCTTAAAGTTATTCGTCGACGTGTTCCTCGCTTGTCATTCTTGGCAGCAATCCTCATTCCTTTTGCAGCACTGGCAATCGTTAGCGAACAGGGCCCTCATTTTGAAGAGGAGATCACTGCAGTGCTATGGGATAATAGTCTGATGCAAGTATCTGATTCCGGTATGTTAACAGCATGGATGAAGACTGGTTCTGGAGTAGAAAAGAACCTCGACCCTTCAGAGAACAAAGAAGAGGAGGAGTGGCGTGAGCACTTGCGTATGCAACAGCGTCGCGAAGAGCGCATTGCAGATCGTGTTGCCGGAACAACAGATGAGACGGTAGATGTGGAGAAAGAAGATAAAGAAGATAAAGACCCTGTCCTCTCTGGCACTGGTGATGAATTGCGTAATGCAGGAACAATGCCGGGCAATCTTCCTAGTTCTGGATTTGGTTGGAATCTTATTATTCTCACGATGATCGCTGCCTACTCGGCAACTCTACATAAGAGTTTTAAAAAGACTGCATAGGTAGTACGATAGGTGCATGACTACTATTTCACATATACACGCGCGACAGATTTTAGATAGCCGAGGAAACCCAACTATCGAAGTAGATGTAACTCTTGATGACGGTACGTTTGGACGTAGCGCAGTTCCTTCTGGAGCTTCTACAGGAACCCATGAAGCACTCGAGCTTCGTGATGGGGATAAGACTCGTTATCATGGGAAAGATGTAACGAAGGCTATTGCAAATGTAAATGGACCAATCCTCGATGCACTAAAGGGAAAGCCTATTTCTGATCAGCGAACAATAGACCAGTTGATGTTGGACCTCGACGGAACACCAAACAAAGCGTCCCTCGGTGCCAATGCTATTCTTGGAGTGTCTATGGCTGTATGCAGAGCGCGAGCAGGTGTAGAGCATAAGCCTTTGTGGCAGTCTCTTGCAGACCAGTTCGACGTGAGTACGCCAACGCTACTTCCTATGCCGATGATGAATGTTATTAATGGTGGACAGCATGCAGACTCTGGACTGAGCTTTCAGGAATGCATGATTATTCCGACTGGAGTTGCAACATTTTCAGAGGCTATAAGGGCTGGGTCCGAAGTGTTTCATTGTTTAAAAACATTATTAAAAGATGCAGGGTACACAGTCTCTGTTGGTGACGAAGGTGGGTTCGCTCCGCAAGTAAAGAACGCAGAAGAGGCTTTTGACTTCTTAATGAAATCTATTGATGTTGCGGGATACACTGGAAAAATGCAGATAGGTATCGATGCCGCTGCATCAGAGTTTTATAAAGATGGCTCGTACGATGTCGATGGAAAGCCAATGTCTTCATCAGAGCTTACCGATTATTACGTATCACTCTGTGACAAGTATCCACTTATCAGTATTGAAGACAGTCATAGTGAAGACGACTGGGATGGTTTTTCTGACCTTACAGCCCGCCTTGGTGGTACGCATCAGCTTGTTGGGGATGACTTACTCGTTACAAACGTGGAACGCATTCAGAAAGCGATAGATGCAAAAACAGTGAATAGTGTTCTCATCAAGCTGAACCAGATTGGAACAGTCTCTGAAACTGTCGATGCTATAAAACTTACTCAGGATAGCGGCTGGACTGCAGTGGTTAGTCATCGTAGTGGAGAAACAGAAGATACATTTATCGCGCATCTTGCAGTGGGTCTTCGGACAGGGCAGATCAAAACAGGATCACTCAGCCGGACAGACCGAGTCTGTAAATACAATCAATTACTCAGGATTGAAGAGCAGCTTGGATCAAAGGCAGAATTCAGTAGTCCTTTTTAGGTAAATCATAGTTGCCAGAACAGGGGAGATATGCAATTATCACCCCTTATTTTCCATTTCTTCGTACTATTGCTAAATAGTAGAAAATATGTTATAATAATAAGTCAATATGCCACTCAATAAAGACCAGATATCGGCTGCACGAAGCGCAATAGAAGGGGCTGAACGCCTACTCATTGTTCCTCATGCAAACGTAGACCCTGATGGACTCGGTTCTGCGTTGGCGGCATTTCTCTTATTTTCGCAGCTGGGGAAGGAGATTACGGTGATCTGTCCAGATTCCAAGCCAGAGAATTTACAGTTCCTACCAGGATTTGAAAAGCTTCAAGAAAGTATCGAGTCTTCACAGAACTTTGTGATTACGATCAATCTTCAAGATGGAGTAGAGGTAGATAAGCTGCGCTATACCGTTGAAGACCATCGTGTAAACATCATTGTGATGCCAAAGAAGGGGAAGATCTCTTCTCAGCAAATCTCTTATGGAGATACCGGTCATCCGTTCGATTTGATTGTTGCAGTAGATACTGCAGATCTCCCTCTGATGGGGGACTTCTACACAGAGAACATCGATATGTTCTCAGAAGTGCCGATTTTGAATATCGATCACCATGTCAGTAACTCTAATTATGGTCAATTGCAGCTGATCGATACGACAGCAGCGTCTGCAACAGAGGTATTATACGAATGGTTTACGAATGTGCCCGAGTGGAAGGAAAAGATCACACCAGACATCGCAACATTGCTCTTAACAGGTCTCATTACAGATACGCGGAGCTTTCAGAACCCAAATACCACTCCACGAAGCCTAGAGGTTGCAGCGGAACTTTTGGAGCGCGGTGCGCGTCAGCAAGAGATCGTGCAGCATATTTATAAAACAAAGCCACTATCGACACTAAAGATCTGGGGACGAGCACTGAATCAGATCCAAATGGATAAGAACGCAGGGATTGTATGGTCTACAGTAAGCAAAGAGGACCTTGCAGAGATGGAAGCAACAGCGAAAGAGACGTCGGGTATTCTCGATGAGCTTATTTCAACTATTCCAGATGCAGATATCCATGTTCTCTTTACAGAACTAGAGGATGGCGCAGGGTTTAAAGCAAGTGCACGTAGCTCTGCAGCGGTAGACGTTAGCCTTCTTGCAGGTCAGATATTTGGTGGAGGTGGGCATAGCCGAGCAGCAGGATTCCGTGTGTCTGGGTTTGATAACTTCCAACTAGCAGTTCTGGACTCTGTGCAGAAGCTAACAGAGGGTATGCGGCAGCAGAAAGAAGCGGCTGCTTCTGGCCCTGTGGATGTACAGGCACGCATTCCATCAGCCGTATCTCCTGAAGCCTCTGCCCAAAAACCACAGAAAGCAGAGCCAAAAGTACCACCAAAGAAATCGACAGATATTGTCGGTGAGATTACGAGTACAGAGTCAAAAGACCCTTCTCAGGGTACAGATATCATCAAAGGGCTAGATCGCTAACTCGCATATTTTGCTTGTAGATCAGCTTTTCTCCCTATAGACTGCTTTCCGGCTCTTATTATTTTTTTATTCTATGCGTCTCGTACAGGTCGCCAAAGCTCTCGGCATGACTGGTCAACAACTTCGTAAGGAGTTGGAAAATGTTGATTTTGGTGTAAAGCCAACAGACCGAGAAGTCGATGACGGACTTGCACAAGGTGTCGTTCGTTATTTTGCAAAGCAGAAAGGAATAGAAGTAGATATGGAAGCCTTGTTTGGCATTATTGACCTCGATGCAGCTCCACAGAAGGCAGAGGCAAAGAAAGAGGAGGAAGAAGAGGCGGTAGTGGAAGAGGAGAAGTCAGCTGTTACACCAGTAAAGTCTGCTGACTTAAATGTTCTCAGAAAACTAACACTTGAAGGCGTATCGAAGGAGGCGATTGCAAAGCAGGAGAACATGATGCAGACAACCAAGACAAAGAAGAAGGCAGGTTCAGTCCGCAGAGAAGATGCTCCAAAGAAGAAAGCAGCAGTACACCAAGAACAGATTAAAAAGAAAGAAGGAGTGGTGATGCTCCCAGACCAGATTACCGTGAAGGAGTTTGCAGAAAAAACAGGAATCCAGGTTCCAAAGGTTGTAGCTGCCCTTATGTCTAACGGTGTGATGGCAACTATTACACAGAATATCGATTACGAAACAGCGTCTATTATTTCTGCTGACCTTGGCGTTACTGTTCAAAAACTTGAAAGTTCTATCGATGCCGAATCTATTTTCAGTCGTAACCTAGAAGATCTTGTAAAAGATGAAGTAGAAAACCTTTCTCCTCGTGCTCCTATTGTTGCTGTTATGGGTCATGTTGACCACGGTAAGACATCTATCCTCGATACTATTCGTAAGGCAGATGTTGTGAAGGGGGAGGCTGGAGGAATCACGCAGCATATTGGTGCGTATCAGGTAGAGCATATTTCGAAAGGTTCTACAGATGTTCACAAAATTTCATTCATTGATACTCCAGGTCACGAAGCATTTACTGCTATGCGTGCGCGTGGTGCACAAGTTACAGATATTGTGGTATTGGTTGTCGCTGCAGATGAAGGGATTAAGCCAACAACGATAGAAGCGATTGACCACGCAAAAGATGCAGGTGTCTCTATTGTTGTTGCCATTAACAAGATGGATAAGCCAAACGCAGACCCTGAAAAGGTAAAAGGGGAGTTGGCAGGGTACGGCCTTCAGGCTGAAGATTGGGGCGGAAAGGTGCCTACAATCCTTTGTAGCGCACAAACTGGAGCGGGCATCGAAGAGCTACTCGACACGTTAGTTCTTATGGGAGAAGAGGCAAAGCTCATGGGAAATGCAAACAGGTCTGGAATCGCTACAGTTGTAGAGAGTCACCTCGACCAATCCCTTGGACCACTTGCAACGATTATTGTAAATACCGGAACACTGAAGGTTGGCGATCCATTCGTCTGTGGGGAAATTTCTGGAAAGATTCGAACCATGATCGACGTACACGGAAAGAGGCTCGACACCGTTGGACCTTCTGACGCTGTGCAAATTGCAGGTCTTTCTAAGGTTGCAAGAGTAGGAGACATTTTGCAGGGTGTTGCTTCAGATCAGAAAGCAAAACAGCTTCTAGAGGCTGTGAAGCAGGAAGGAAACCTTCGAAAGAAACGAAGCTTTGCGGACTTGGTTTCACGTCTTTCAGAAGGAAAGTTGAAGCAGCTAAAGATTGTACTAAAGGCAGACACAGAAGGATCTCTGGACGCTATTGAAAGTACATTGATGAAGAAGACCACAGAAGAGGTAACGGTAAAAGTCATTCACAGTGCTATTGGTGCCGTAACCGAGACAGACATTATGATGGCTGCTGCGAGTGACGGTATTGTTGTTGCATTCCATGCTCCGGTTCCTGCAACTGCCCTCAGAGCGGCAGAGCATGAAGGTGTACGTGTGCAAGAGTACGATATCATCTACCAACTCTTCGACGATATCGACGGACTCCTCTTGGGTCTTGTTGAACCAGTAGAAGACGAGAAGATCTTTGGTCATCTAGAGATCAAGGGTGTGTTTATGACAAAGAGGTCAGAACAAGTGATCGGAGGAAAGGTGACAGATGGAACTATCAAGCGTCTCCCATACCGTATCCAGCGTGCTGGTGAGCAAGTAGGAACTGGACGTATTACATCACTTCGAAAGGTCGACAAGGACGTTAAAGAAGTTGCCGAAGGCGTTGAATGTGGACTGCGTACCGATAGTAGCATCCCGCTTGAAGAAGGGGACGTGCTTGAGGTATACCTAAAAGAATTGAAGAAGAAGGCGTAGCTAGCTTGTTGGTGCTTCTTTCATAGCAGCTTCGGCCTCATCTGGCCTGGCAACAATTTGTTGTAGCTCTGAAGCTGTTTGACCACCGTCTCGGTGGTTTGCTTCGATAAAGTCGAGTGCCATCCCCTTGTTTTTATCTGTACTAATTTTTCCAAGACCCTTGAGGTAGTTACAGGCATGGGAAGCAGGCATTCCTAGAAAGATAGCAGCGATCTCTGGTTCGACAGGTGTCGTACTATCTTTTTTGGTAAGGGTGTCGATATCTTTTTGTGTAATGATTTCGCTTCCGGTTCTACTCTTGTTTCCGAAATACTTTATCATTGCTCGACGCTCTGGTCCTTTGCTAAAAATGTACTGTGCGTCGCTACGTGATAGCTTGTCTCTACTGAAGTTTGTAAAGCCAGTTCCGGTCAGCATGTCATATTTTGAATCTTTCCCTTTAAGGGCGACAAGTCCCCCAAGTAATGCGAGGGTAAAGACACTGAATGTACCACTACGGAAGTTGTTCACACCGTTGATGGCAAGAAGAACAGCGAGTCCTCCCATTGCAAGAACCTTTAGTGCTCCTTTTGCATTTTCTGGGTCTGTACAGTGATGCTCTAGTTCTTGGTCGATGGCGACACTACCATGGTTATTGAGGTATATCATTTCTGTTTTTGGATCGACTGTCGCACTTCGAAGTGCTCTGAGTATTTGCTTATATTTTTCAAAATATTCCGCACGCTCAGGGGTAATGTATCGCTTTGCGTCAGAGACATAGATCAAGTCTTGCTCTAGCTTTTCTCGTTGTATAGTAGCCTTTCCTTGGTACATGACGAAGTAGGTATTTACCTTTGCTCCTTGATTTAACTCTTTGCGGTTTGGGTCGTAACGCAACTTTGATGTGTGCCGTAGCCGTTGGTCAATCTTTCGCATAGCGTCAATTTCACTGTTTCCGCTTGCAGTTTGATGCCCATGGTTTGTTTCTATACTTGCATGTCCTCCTGACGTTAAAAGTCTTGGACGGTTTCTACCAAGTTCTCCTAGGCTTGCTTCATTGAGTACACCACGCATAGCAGTCAGCACTTGTTCAGGCGACCTGTTACTCGCTCTTTCAATAGCTTCATTCGCTGCAGCAGCCATAATCTCGTTTCCATTTTCTGGCATTTGACTACCAAGTTTCATATGTTGTCCAATTCCTCTTTGCCTTGCTTCGTACCTCGCTTGCTCCTCTGCGTTTGCCAAAGCTTCAGTGCCGATTGGTCCAGTTTCAGGGCCTCTGGTTTCAGCGTTTGTTGCAGACATGTTTTATTACGGTGTAGGTGATGTGTCAGGTTTATCCTTTTTTATCTTGTTTATAATTGCTGTTGTGATTGAAGTTTCGTCTAGACCTGCCAAGAACTCTTCTGGTTTTATTTGCTTAATTTGCTCTTCGCTCATACCTTGAGAACGGAACTGTTTTTGTAGTAGGCTATTTTTATTGCCCAATTGATTCTCTATTTCTACTTTAAATGCACCAAAGTTTCCAATAGCACCAGTCTTTGAATCTACTCCTGCAGATGCGGTATTTTGTGCAATTGCAGCAAGTGTTTTGTTCATAGGGCTTTGAGCGTCCTTGAGAGTGTCAGTAACAGAATCAGCACCACCTCCACTGCCACCACCACCAAACGCACCCTTAATGGCCTTACCTGCACTTTGATTCTCAAGGTTCTGCGAGAGTCTTCGTGGAGCATTCTTCAGTTGGTTGAGGGTCATACTCTTACCACCACCAGTTGGGATCGGGATACTCATAGGAAGCTTGAGCGCAGACTGACCAATGCTTGAACCGAAGTTCTTTATACCATTGGTAACATTGACATACGTTTCGTCGATCTTCATCGCTGCAAAGAATCCAGTCCAGATGACGAAGAATGACATCAGGAGCCAGAGGAGTGACCATGCATCGTCAATGCCATAGATTATCGTACCAGTTTTCAGGCACATGGGATTGCTTGCACCAATTGTCGTGGCACAATTCGCTGATCCAACGGTACTCAGCAAGATAAATCCAATGCACAGTGGGACTGCGAGCGCGACTGGGAGGAATGCTGCTTTTACGAATTTCTTAAATATTTCAAATGTATTGAACCCAGGGGTAATCTTGTCCTCTGCGACAAACCCTATAAACATGAATGGCATAAACGCCACGGTAAACCATATGATTGGTATACGGATGATGAATACCACCAACATCGAAAGCAGTGGCAAGAACAGCATCATCATAAGGGACATGACGATCAGAATGTGCATCAAGAAAAAGAAGTAACTGGTCAGTCGCTCCATTTCCGTTCCTGCAGCAGCGGGCCCAGAGTTTGGCTTTAGTACGCGGGTAAGTGATCCCAGCCTTCCATACCCAAGGACAAGACCATTCAACATTCCTGCAGAGCTTTCTTGGGAAGGGCCTAAGGCACCACCAATAACGTCGTAGTGTACACAAACGAAATTGGCTACGTATCCTAAATAGTAGTCAGGATCTGTTGACAGAGTACTTGCTGAGGTTTGTTTTGTAATCTGCTTCTTACATCCATCTGCAAGCTTTAGTTTTGTCACCGCTTTACAGGGGACAGTATTACCTTTTTCATCTTCATACTCACACTTTACAGGTGCTAGATTTCCGTTCGCATCTCGTACTTGCATTCCAGCAGGGATTTGATAAATGGTTGCCGTGAGTACATTTGCGACGTCGAGAATGACTCGTGGGAAGAACCACGAAAAGTTTACGAGAATGATCGCGAGAATGAATTTTTTGTATTTACTTTGCACCATTTCTTTATTTCCCGTTACAACAGTAAATATTCCAGCTGCGACGAGCATGAATGCAAATATGACATTCATAAGGTCTCGAGAGAAAATCCAAATATCTTTGAGAGATCCTGTTATCACATTATTCAAGAATGAGGGATCAAGCAGCGCTTGAAGAAGATAAATAATTATAAACGATAAAAGTAACATGAATTCTGCCATTATCGCTGCTAAGTTTGCTGTTGTTGAAAATATATTACTCGTTCCAGTTCCACTCCCAGGCGTTACTGCAAGTGCGGACTCGATCACAAAACTTTGTCCACCAGACATAAACCCAATAATTCCAAGACTGATTCCGGCAACAATTCCAATGAGTGTTTTTTTATGTGTAAGCATCATAGTATTGTACCAAATTTTGGCAATTTTTACAATGGATCAGCCCATAGCTAATAAATATGGTTCTGAATAAAAAAGTTATCTAAGAAC
>JABJGX010000080.1 GCA_018662075.1 Candidatus Peregrinibacteria bacterium
AAAATCGGATGTGATTTCTTGGCTTTCTCTGGTCATAAGATCTACGGACCGACAGGAATTGGCGTGTTATATGCCAAGCGTGAAATTCTCGAAGGTATGCCTCCGTTTCTCGGAGGTGGAATGATGATCCAAGAAGTGACAACCGAAGGCTTTACACCTGCAGAAATCCCTGCAAAGTTTGAAGCAGGCACTCCACCAATTGCCGAAGCAGTTGGATTAAAAGCAGCAATCAACTGGATAACAGAATGTAGCTGGGATGATATTTCTCTGCACGACAAAGAGCTCTGTACGTACGCAATTGAAAAACTTTCAACTATTGAAGGTCTTAGTATTCTTGGTACACCGACAGAATGCATCATTAGTTTTACTATCGATACCATTCACCCGCACGACCTGACAGAAATTATTGGTCGCAAAGGTGTCAGTATGCGAGCCGGGCATCATTGCGCGCAGCCACTGCACGATAGACTTGGTATCAATGCAAGCACTCGCCTCTCTATTGGGATATACAATACGTTAGAAGATATCGACACTGCAGTCACAGAAATCAAAAATGCTATCCAAGTCCTCCGCCCTGCTTAACCATGGACTTATACGCAGACAACATCCTCGACCACTACCGTGACCCTAGAAATAGGGGCAAGGGGCAAGGGGCAAGTATTACGGGCACAGAAAATAATCCGAGCTGCGGTGACAATCTTACCGTCCATTTATGGATACAAAATAACATTGTCGAAAAAATAGAATGGGAGGGAACAGGGTGTGCAATCTCCCAAGCGGGAATGTCCATCTTCGCAGAAGAGTTCGAAGGACACAGTGCAGACGCTCTTCTGAAGATGAAGAAAAGTGATATCTACGAGCTTCTAGGAGTCCCAGTCGGTCCTCGTCGCTTCAAATGCGCCCTTATTTGCCTACATACTATTAAAAATGCCCTTCGAAAGCATAGTGGAAAAAATCCACAATCGTGGCTTGAAACAGTTGAGATAGAGTAATATCTGGAAAGAGCCGTAATAGCTTGAACCTTATTATTATGACACTAGCCATACACCATACTACTACTTTACGGCATGATAAGTGGTGTTTGAAATAATGAAACTCTATGTCATAATTTGCCTATGAAGAATAACGAATTAAAGCTACCTTTCCCTCTTATATACGCAACACAATTCTATTGGATTGCCTCTATATCAACAGTACTATTTGGCGCTTTTGTTTTTTGGACAATAAATAAGGATAAAATTGATGGTGGCGATGGCTTTTCAGCAGCAGAGCTCTATTGGATCTTAATGATTGTCGCATTCGTTCCTATAGCTCTGATTTATTTAATGTTTTACAAATTCTATCAAGGGTATAAGCAGCGCAAGCCATCGGTACTATGGCTGTCTTTTTTTGCTGTGATCACTTGTTCATGTGCCTTGATTTCAATTCTGACATACATTACTAAATATAATGGTTCTATGAATACCTATATATGGATAGTAAGTGTAATACTGATTTGCATAAATATTCTTTCCATAGCAACGATTTACAATCGACACTATTTCAAAAATAGTATTGTTTCTTAAAAAGATTTCTTCATAAAAGCTCTTCCAGATTATATTTTAACTCTATTTTCAAATAAAATGTAGTTTGACATTTTCCGAGGCTTGAATTTATTAGTATGAAGTTTCAAGTGTGCCCTAATCTGCCTGCATACTGTTAAGAATGCTCTAAGGAAGCATAGTGGAAAAGATCCACAAAGCTGGCTGGAAACAGTTGAGATAGACCAATAAGAACTTGTAGACTCCTTCAGCACGAAACAAGCCGCCCTAGCTCAGTGGTAGAGCACATCCATGGTAAGGATGGGGTCACGAGTTCAAATCTCGTGGGCGGCTCCAATTTTAAGTCAAAAATCCTTGACCAAAGGCTCTCAAAGCCGTAAATTCTGCACACAAATGATTCTCCTGCCGATTTTACTGCAGGATTTACCCACGAATCTCATGCCAGAACTAACAGAAGACATCACAGAAGAAGATACACGTGTATACGAATTTTGCTTCCTATACCCATGCACCCTCTCCCAGAAGGAAGAGAGCGAATTTCTCAAAGAGATCGAAAAGATCATCGAAGAGACAGGCGCAAAGCAGGTAAGTAAGGACTTATGGGGAAAGCGAGGTTTGGCTTACCGTATTAAGGGTCACGACGAGGGAAACTACGTCGTATACCACTACGAAATGAAGCCACGTGCAATTATCGACATCGATACACCACTCCGTATTACGCCTAACGTGCTGCGTCACATTGTTGTGAAGCCGCCAAAAGGATACGAAGTAACAAACTTCTCTGAAGGATTTGTTCAGTGGTTGAAAGACCGTGAAAACGCTGTCGACGAGAAGAAAAAGGAAAAGGAAGAGAAGCTTGCAAAGCGTGTAGCAGAGAAAGCGAAGCGCCAAGTAAAGCGTGTTGCTGCAAAGAAAGAAGAGGAAGTTGCTGCAGACAAGCCAAAGACTGACAAAAAGCAAATCTCTGACGAGCTAGACAAACTTATTTCTGATGACGATCTCGATCTTTAATCCCAACCCCCAAACCCTACTCCCAACCCCCTAAATAATTATGGCTAAGAAACCACAACGACGATCCGACCCAAGAGGTAAGCAATGTCCATTCTGTGACAAGCAGGTCGCATACATCGATTACAAAGACTACCCAGCTATCAAGCCGTTCATCGACTACTTCGGTAACATTATGAAGCGTTACTACACAGGAGTATGTCTACGACACCAGAAAATGCTCAAGAACTCTACAGAACGAGC
>JABJGX010000071.1 GCA_018662075.1 Candidatus Peregrinibacteria bacterium
AAAGGCTCTTCACTTACTTGAAAGCGGAGCGAATGTTTTTTTAACAGGAGCTGCAGGTACAGGTAAGAGTTTCTTGCTTCAGCAGTTTCTTCGCGGCAAAGACTGGGATTCCTACCCAATCCTCGCAAGTACAGGAACAGCAGCAATGCTTGTGAATGGTAGGACGTTTCATAGCTTCTTTGGACTTGGAATTATGGAAGGAGGTCGCGATGCCACAGTATCGAGAGTACTTCGCAATGGACGGCTCCACAAAAGACTTCAGAAGGCAGAGTGTGTGATTATCGATGAGATCTCTATGCTTTCAGGTGAAACTATTGCGACCGCTGAAGAAATCGCCCGTAATGTGAGAGAGAGTGTACGGCCTTGGGGAGGCCTTCGCATTATTGCGGTCGGAGACTTCGCACAGTTGCCACCTGTACAGCGTGGAGGTGGTGCCGTTGATTGGGGTTTTACGCATGATGTATGGCGGGAATCTAATTTTTCACCTGCGTTCCTCGAAACACCAGTACGAACAAACGAACCACTACTCCTCGATGCACTGAACAACATCCGTGAAGGAAACGTTTCTTCTTCTGTTATAGAATTCCTACAAAGCAGAACTGTACCACCAAGCGATAGCTTTGATGGCACTCGGCTTTTCCCACATCGAGCAACAGCCGATAGGTATAACCACCAACGACTCGACATGCTTCCTGGCAGGGAAAACATCTTCCCTACAAGTTACGAAGGACGTAACGTTTCTGTCGAACAGCTGAAAAGGCAATGTCCTATTGCAGAGGAATTGCACATCAAAATTGGCGCACTTGTCATGTTGCGAAAGAACGACACGTCATTCCCCTATCAGTACGTCAATGGAACACTTGGCACCGTGATGGCGCTTTCCAATGAAGCCCTTACGCTAAAGCTCCTTAGCGGGAAAACTATCGATATTGAACGTACGACTTTTTCATTAATTAATGGCAACGGTGAAGAGCAAGCAAGTGCCTATAACTTCCCGGTTACTCTTGCATGGGCATCTACTATTCATAAAGCACAGGGTGCATCTATCGATTCCTTAATGATTAGCCTCACAAGGCTTTGGGAATCTGGACATGCCTATGTAGCACTTAGCCGAGCCCGCAGTGTTGAAGGGCTCTTCATAGAACAGTGGGATGAGCGAAGTATTTTTATCGATCCACTTGTGCAGGACTTCTATAACGTTATCCGAATGGAGTGGGAGGCGATCTCTGCAACGCTACCTGACACAAACCCAAATCTTTCTACTGAAACTCGATCAAAGCCCATCAAAAAGAAGAGAGCTGCGAAGGGCGGGAATCATAAAAAGACGTTGCCGCTTTTAGAGCAAAAAGTTCCTCTGGATAAGATTTCCAAGCAGCTAGAATGGAAAGAAGATACCATTATTGGGCATATCGAAAAGCTCTTACTGGAGAAGGTCCCGATCGACATTGAGTACCTGAGGCCTGAAGAATACCAGTTTGAGCAGATTGCAGGCGCCTTCTACCAGCATGGAATGGATACCCTAAAACCAATCTATGACGCGTGTAATGGCGAATATTCCTACTCAGAGGTAAAATTGGTAAAGCTCTTCCTCGAGAAGGAAGAAGGGGCACGGTTCTAATAACTTTTGCATTAAACACTTGGTTACAGGTGAAAAATGCGTATAATTTCACTCACGTTCCTCTGTAGCTCAGTGGTAGAGCAATCGGCTGTTAACCGATGGGTCGCAAGTTCGAATCTTGCCGGAGGAGCCAATTAATTAATCATATCCTATGGACCAAAGAGCAAATACCTACACGCTTTTAGACTCAGGTAACTGTCTTAAGTTAGAACAAGTTGGTCCGTACCGCCTAATTCGGTCTGCCCCACAGGCAAACTGGCCTCCTGCTTTACCAGACAGGGAATGGGAGAGTGCAGATGCAACACTTGAATGTGTACGAGAGGGAAAAGTTGAGTGGACAATACGAAACAATACATTGCCTGAAGAGTGGAATATTGATGTACCACCGGGAGTCATGAATGTTAAACGTTCTGATTTTGGACATCTGGGTATTTTTCCAGAGCAAATGAGATACTGGGAACTCTTAGAGAAATCCTCAAAGAAGTGCATGGCTAAATATGGTGAATGTAATGTGCTAAACCTATTTGCATATACTGGAGGTTCTACCCTTGCATGTGCGAAGGGTGGAGCATCTGTTACGCACCTCGATGCATCCAAGCCTTCGGTAACATGGGCACGAAAGAATGCCGATGCTTCTGGACTAGAAGATGCTCCAATACGCTGGATAGTTGATGATGTGCAAAAGTTCGTCAGTCGTGAGGTGCAACGCGGTAAGAAATATCATGGAATAATTCTCGACCCGCCTACATACGGAAAAGGAACAAAAGGAGAGACATGGAAGATTGACGAAGACCTAGAGTCACTACTAGAGAACCTGAATCATCTGATGCACGAAGACTTCTCGTTTATGCAATTATCGGCACATTCAGCAAATTATCTGCCAGAAATACTCGAAGTTTTAGTGAAAGAGATTGTTTCATCAAAGTCTGGAACATATCTTACAGAAGACATGATACTAAAAGCTGCTCATGGTAATGATTTACCAAGCGGAGCATCATGTTTGTATAGGCAGGATGCTTAGCCAACTATCTTTCCATCACTCTTGATAGTAAGAGCCAACTGACCACAAGCTGCTGCGATATCGCTACCCATGGTTTTTCGTTGTGTGACATCTATCCCTGCCTTTAGCAGTACATTCTTAAACTTCTCTATCCCCTCTTTACTACTCGCAGTGAACTCTTTGCCTTCAACTAAGTTTAGTGGAATAACGTTTACTTTCACCGCGCTTGTCTTCTTTACGAACTTTACAAGCCTCTTTGCCTCATCCTCATTATCGTTTACCCCAGAAATAAGTGTGTACTCAAATGTAATATGATGGCGACGGTTTCCAAGGGTCTGCTCATAGTCCTTTGTCCACTTCGCAAGGCGCTCGTGGAACCGAGGTGCAGTTGTAGGGACGATCTTGCGCCTACTCTCTTCTTCTGGGCTATGCAGAGAAATTGCAATCTTTACTGGTGGCCAATCTGGATCTGTCAGTATTCCTTCGAGCACTGGAAGTACACCGACCGTCGAAACGGTGATGCGTGTTGGTCCAATGTCTGTGTAGTCGAGCCATGTATGAATAGCTTTTTTGACGTTTTCAACGTTGACCAGAGGTTCCCCCATTCCCATAAAAACCACATTAGAAATTCGCTGTGGGAGGTCGGGCTTTTCTGATAAGAACTGCTGCCAGAACCGAAACTGATCAGCAATTTCATCAGATGATAGATTTCGCTTTAGCCCCATAGTTCCTGTTGCACAGAATGTACAACCCATCGCGCATCCTATTTGTGATGAGACACAAATAGTCCACTGGTCTCTGTTATTCCGCATAAGTACGCTTTCAAAGTACTGGTCGTCGTTGCCTGCAAGAACAACCTTATGCGTATCTCCGGTTTTACTGGAAAGTGTTGTCACGGCTGTGCAGCTCATCCAAGGGATCTCTTTCTGCAGTATCTCTCGCATATCCTTCCCTAGCGTCGTCACATCATCCCACCCTTTCATCGTCTCCGTGAAATACGCTTTCTCTATCTGCTTTAGTCGAAAGGCAGGCTCTTTGGGGAAAAGTTCTTTGAAGTGGTCATGCCGATTGAGTGGAGCATCAGTCTTAGCGATGAGCACATAATACAATATACTCCCAATTTAGAGTGGAAACTGAGCCCTTTTCACTGCACAATATAGCCATGAGATTCATATTATCTGCACTAGTGGCATTCACAGTGGTTTTACCAACTGCAATGGCCGCCGAGCAGGAATATCGTGGTATCAATATTTCGCCTATCCAAAGCCTATATTCTCAGCAATTAAGCAATCCCGAGAACGAAAGTATTGCGACGCAGATCGCAGATAAGCGACGCCTTATTCGTGAGATACTTGAGAAGAATATTACCAAAAAACTTGAAGTTCCAAATGAAGAAGATGCGCCAGTTCCGAGGGAAGAGTCGCTAACTAGCTCTATCGAGAAACAGACAGCAGTACTCTCTACCCTTGCTGGATTCTCCAAAGAAGCCAAGGTAGACAACGATCTTCTGAAGAAAGAAGAAAAAGAGATCTATCTAAAGCCAAAAGAAGAGGTCAGTGAAGCATTTAGGCTGACAGAATCCCATGCAGAGCTTTTGGCTAAAGTCGCTGTTGTGGAAGAGGAGATTGGTGTTGTTGGATCCCTAACAGACTTCCACACTAGCCGTCTCCAAAGGCTGCAGTTTAGCCAGCGACTAGAGCAGTACGGACTGCTGATTACACTTGGAAAATACTTTGCCATCATCATGGTGATTTTATTTGTCGAGAAAATAATCCGAAAGAAGTTCATCAGCAAGATTACAAAAACTGAATACCGCTATGCAGCGACGAAGCTCTTTACGACTACGGTCTACACGTTCACTCTTATTTGGATTGCTGGCGTAACATTTAGCAAGAACCCAAGCTTACTTGCATCTGTTGCGATCATCGGTGCTGGACTTGCCATTGCCCTTCAAGATGTCGTGAAAGACTTAGTAGGAGGTTTTGTTATCTTTCAACACCAACTCTTTACCCGTGGTAATCGTATCTCGTTTGGGAATATCACCGGTGAAGTGATCGACTCTGGACTGCTACGTACTACTATTCTTGAAATTGGTACTCGAACTGATTCCGATGCTCAGGAACGGACAGGAAAGACTCTCTCTATTCCAAATGCGCTTTTCCTTACACAGCCTGTTACCAACCACAATGCATCATCAGACTTTGTACGAAGTGAGATGCAAATCACCATTACCTTCGAGAGTGATGCAGAAAAAGCAAAACAGATCCTCCAAAGGGTTATCGATATAGAAACTGAAGACTACATCAAAAGAGATGATATGCAGGTACGCAGACGTATGCAGCTGTATTACTTCCGTCATGCGACTCGTGGCAACCAGGTCTACATGAACATTGCTGCAGATGGTGTAGAGTTTACTATGCGCTTTACGACTCCTATTGGAGAACGTCGCCCTGTTGTTTCTAAGATCTCTTCAGCAGTCCTTGCACAGTTCGCCCTTGAGAAGGATATCGACCTTGCATACACAACGCAGAGGATTCTTGCGGAGGTAAAACAATAAAAAAAAGCCCACAGATACTGCAGGCTCTTTGATATTTTGTATTACGCTATGAATCCGTAGTATGCGAATACTGCTCCAAGAGCAATAACGACTACCTGCATAAGAGTTCTCTGCTTTTTCCAAAATGCCATTTGTCCTATGATAGCATCTGGCTTTGCAAGAAGGATAACTCCCTTCACGCATGCAATCCAACCAATAAGAGTGATAGCACCAACGTAGCTTCCTTCCCAAACATTATTCATGTGAAGGATAACGTAACCAAAGATGAGAGCTATGATGCCTCCCAAGTAAATAAGTGATGAGTGATTCTCAAATTCGCTAAGTAGCTTATCGTAATGTGCCGGTGATAGAAGCATACCAATACCAATTGAAAGGTACATAAGCCCTAGTACCTGGGCAATCATTACTGAGTTTTCCATAAAATTGGGGGGTTAAAATATGTCTATAGTGTACCCCTCTGCTGTATATTTATGTCATATCTTTACAAATCAGCAACAATATACCTTATTTATGCTTAATCGCTTCTCTGTCGCATTACTAGCAGGAACCCTCTGTGGATGTACCGCAGTATCGCCAACAGATTCTTCTATGGAAGATTCTGATTTCTCTAAAGTAGGACTAGATATTGAGTGGGGAGATACAGCCCCAGTGGAAAGGGAAAAAGACGATCCAGATGAAGAAGCAGTAGAAGCTCTACAAAAATCATATGATGCAGCAATTGAAGTGCGTGACATCCTGATCGATATGTCAAAAGAGATGAAGACAGAAACTAGGGAGTCTCTTGCTCCAGCACTGGGTGCATTTTCAAAAGATATCGACGCACTGAAATACTATGTCGATACTGCAACCTACGACGAGCTTACAGATGAAGAACATAGTGTTCTGCTGATTCTCACTGCAGACATAGAACATGCAATGACCGTCTTTGGCGACATACTAGCTGCACTTCTTTAAGGAAGTTCTGCTGCTGTAAAACGTAGACCTTCACCGGTATCAATAATTGTTTTTGGATCAGAGATCACCACCGCATTGCGGAATAGTCCACCAATGATGATATCACCAATAATTTCATCATCCTGCACACTCCCCAACATGGTGAATGTTTTCTCCTGTTCTTCTATAGCATCGATACCATAACCTGCATCGACAGTGGATGGGCCATCAAATAAAAATGCACCTTGGAACTCGAACGTGCCATCTTTTTGTAGCCGTCCTGTACAGAGTGTAGAGAACGATTCGACAAAACCATTCGCACCATCGTACACACTCTTGTCTGTAATGCGACCCTCAGTCCAGAAACGACAATCAATCTTCCTACTCGGAAAAATTGTCACACTGACCTCTCCATGGTAATCCGATACAAAAGAACGGCGGCTGTTTAATGCCCCACCTGTTGAAAGCTTTCCTATAAATGTCCTTCCCGTCCCTGTCATTACTTCCTCATCCTGCATTTCACCTGGTGGCAGTAAAATTGCCTCTCCAATTTCCTGCACTGCGGGCAAAGATGCTGTGCAGCCCGAGAGGAAAACGATAGCGATAAGAGGTGATAGACGCATAAATATTTTGGTATTACAGAACCTCTACAAATTTGAGTGCATACATAATGCCGATACCTGCAACGATACTTAAGAGTTGCAAGATAGAACTACGGATTTTTGTCTCTTTATGCAATTCTGGAATAAGGTCTACCCCTGCAATGTAGAGGAAGTTACCAGCAGCAATTGGGAGGAGAATAGACTCTGCTACTGGAATCGCAGATTGCAAAGCGAGAACTCCAATGGCTCCGACAATTGCAGCACATGCAGAGAGGACATTGAATAGTATTGCCTTCTTTTTGGTAAATCCACTGTGGAGCAACACTGCAAAGTCGCCAATCTCCTGTGGAATTTCATGAAGCCCAACGGCGATAGTTGTTGCAATTCCCACCTGAACATCAACAAGAAAACTGGCTGCAATAAGGGCTCCATCAATAAAGTTATGAAGTCCATCTGCAAACAAACTCATGATACCAATCTGATGATGGTGGTCATGACAATGCTCGTGCTTATCATCTGGCAATGTATGACAATGACGCCAGTGGATCAGCTTTTCAATAACAAAAGAGATAAGTATTCCCACTAGGATAAGCTCTGCTCCTTTCTCCATGTCTCCTGCCTCTGCCATTTCTGGAACAATGTGTAAAAATACATCTCCAAGCAATGCTCCAACAGAGAAGCTTACCAAGTACAGCACACATGCTCGCAGTCTTTTTGATACCACCAAAGGAATAACCCCAACGAGTGATATCAGGCTGACGCCTACAACTGCTCCAATAGCGAGAAGGTTATTATCCATATAGTCATCCCATGATACAGAGATTTTGGCCATTCTCAACGAAGAGAGTACAATTTTATCTAATGATTCTACGCATATTCCGCCAGGCTCTTCTTCTTGGTTATATCTTCCTTACTATCTGTGCTCTTAGCTACACACTTGGTCGAAAGCAGGTTCCAGGTGTTAAATGGCCATTTGTGACTCATTTCTATGCCATGATGGCTCCTTTTCAGAACTACACAACATCCAATGCGGAGCTTGTCGCTGAAGGGTATCGGAATAGAACATGGGAAAGAATAGACCTCACGAACTACTTACCTCATAGCAGAGGTGAAATTGCTATTCGTACACGGATGAGTAGTTTTAATGATAAAAAGTCTATCTACACCGCTATGGCTGAAAAGCTTCAGACAATGGAGGCTGCCAATGGAAGAGTGTATTCATCTATCCGCATAGTGTGGGAAAAATGGCCAAAATCACAATACGGCTTTTATGAAGGACATACACCAGATGATACAACCAGAAGCAACGTTACACAGTTCAACCTCTAATGACACTATTGACCATCCCCCTTCGGCTAAAATCATGGGCTCTTGTTTGGGAGCATTGGTGGACACGAAAAAGTTATCCACACACGATGGGTATTATACGTGCGGCATTTGGAGCATGGCTTCTTATGTACTGGGCGATTCGTTTGCCGTACATCAAAATTCTATTCTCGACAGATGGAATTGTCTTTCCAAAGATTCCAACATACATGCCAGAGAAGCTGGAATGGCTTCTTCAGGTACCAAGTCCAAACATTGCACTCGCTATCTATTGCCTGCAGCTTATTGCACTCACTACTCTGACCATTGGTCTCCATACAAGATTATCTGCCTTCATAGCATTTTGTCTTTCGTGGTACTACTTCTATTTGTCTCTTCACCTCTTTCATACATCATTCGACCGACTGTACATCTTGGTGCTCCTCGTTCTTTCTATTAGTAAGGCAGGAGAATACTTGAGCATAGAATGTTGGGAAAAATATGGCAGTCCACTGAAGTGGGAAAAGATGGTGTCTATCTTTCCACAAAGGCTTCTTGCCTTTCAGATCACAATGACATATTTCGGTGTAGGATTTCAAAAGCTATGGCTGCCTGGTTGGCAAGGAGGAGAGATGCTCTGGTATTCCATGATGGGAGTGTGGGCAACGCCTCTTGCTTTTAAGATTACCAGCTATGGATGGTCGGACTTGTATCATGTAGGGGTCAATATGGTGAAAATGTTTGAGCTCTTCATCCCCTTCTCATTTTGGATCAAAAAAGGAAAGATTCGATGGATTGGTATGGGCTCTGGGCTCATCTTTCATGTCCTTATAGACCTACTACTATTCATTTGGTGGTTTGCTATTCTTATCCCAAGCTACATCGTCTTTTTCTCTCCAGAAGAGTTCCATGCATGGCTGATTCGCGTAAGTAAGAATCGCATTAGCTAGAGGAGGAAAAGTATAGTATGCTTCATCCCTATGCCAGATTACCCTCTTAGCCTTGGACTGGAACCAATACAGTTTGATGGGGTAAAAATGATTGTTGAAAATAAGTTACTCGATGCAGATGTTGAATTTGCAGGAATTTTTTACGCCACCCCGGATGACTATCCAGAGATCGGTGTGATGTACATCGATGGGCTTACTAGACAATCAAGAGCCGTTGCACTAGGCATACTTAAAAAAATGTACGACGTCCTAGACTACGATTTTAATACAAAAAGATACCCACCGAGAGAAGGAGCTTGTACTGCTAGCGATTTTTTCTAGTTCTTCTTTTCACTATCGAGCAACCACTGTTTCATCACTACTCCTCCTCCTGCATACCCTCCGAGGGATGCGTATCCCGTTGGATTTTTTATAGTAGTAGCACTAATCATAGTACATGATATACTACACCTATGTTACATCTATTCAACTTCGGCGGACCGCGTACTCCACAGTTTGGAAATGCACTGCTGTTCAACGGACTCTTGTGCGTGTTTTTTGGTCTAGCAATACTCGCTGCCCCAGAGCTACTCGCCTACTTTGTTGCTACTATTTTGCTTATCATTGGGACATCAATTCTTACCACATGGTGGAAAGTTCGCAATATGCGCTAACCGTATAAAGACCATATGATCCCTTGGATATTAAAACGAAAGCCTTCTGTTCAGACTCAGATCATGAGTTACGGGCCGTTTCTCTTTATTATTACAGGGCTATGTCTTATTGCATATTTTGTCTATCCACACCCGCAAATTGCTATGTGGTTTGGGTTTGCTGTTGCTGGGTATAGCGCCATCGCAAACGATAGTATCCAGACTCTGGGTACATTCATCTCTAGTAATAAAAAAATGCCATGGTGGGCACTCTGGTTCTTTATAGGAGGCATCCTCGTTCTTACGTTTATTGGTGGATGGTTTCTAAACAATGGTGATGTTGCCTTTGGACGGTTGGACCGTATTCCACAGCCAGAGTCCTTTGCATTTCTGACCATTGCAGCGCCGATTATCCTTCTGATACTCACGAAGCTACGCATGCCAGTGAGTACGACCTTTCTACTACTTTCTGCATTTAGTAGTACAGTTGTTATTCAAAAAATGCTGATGAAGACCTTTGTCGGGTACATTCTGGCATTCGTCATTGCTTTTATTGTGTGGGGTAGCATCGCAATGCTTGTGAAGAAGTATAAGATCGAACGAAAATATAACGAAAAGAAATGGAAAGCACTTCAAGTGTCATCGACTAGCCTCTTGTGGTGGGCATGGCTTATGCAAGATACTGCAAATGTCTCTGTCTTCCTTCCGAGGGGTATTAGCTTTGGACAGCTCATCTTGGTTGTCGTCTACTTGTTTGCTGTTGTCGGCCTCATTATGTACAAGCGAGGAGGGGAAATTCAAACAATTGTTACCGAGAAGACTGATGTTGTCGACGTCCGAGCAGCGACGATTATCGACTTCATCTATGCACTTGTACTGCTTGTCTTTAAATACATCAACAATATCCCGATGAGTACCACGTGGGTGTTTCTGGGACTTCTTGCAGGTAGAGAAATTGCCCTAACACTGCTCTCTAAAAGTCAGGAGCCATACAAAACAACCGCGAAGCTGGTACTAAAAGATATTTTCCGTGCAAGTGCAGGGCTTGCGATCTCGCTGATTATCGTACTGTTTCTGATGTAAGTTCTAATAACCATGGATGCTGCTTGAGGAGTATGCGCCTGGTTTCAGACTTTCTATCCCAGAATAATGCTGGCAACATGTCCTGCAGACTTTGGCTATGGTGGTCTTGCAACTGCTCATCTTTGAGAACGCCTGCAATAAATAATGCAGTCCTGTGGTACGTGATGTTCTCGGGCAATAGTTCTTTTGCCTCTAATAGCTTCTGACGTGCCTGCTTGTCTTGTCCATTTTCAGCATAAAACCAGCTCTGTAATAGTAACTGTACTCCATCATGCTCGCCTGAAAGGCGTTTGTGCATCGCGAGTAAAGATTCGATGCTACTGCCTATTTCTTCTGATTTCTGACCACTGAATGCGATGATGTGCTTTTCTGTTACGTTCATCAGTGCCTGTCTATCAAACTGAAATGCCATTATGCCCTCTTGCCCATATGCAAGACGCTCTTGGCCCTGCATTTTTTCTGCTGCCGCATGAAACAACTGGGCCTTTGTCCACTGGACAGCAATAACTACTGATACACACGTTGCTATCACAAGTACTGTATTACATGCAGTAGAGTATGCACTCCGACGAGTGCCTTCTCTTCCTATTGCACTGAGCCCTAGTCCGACAACGGCCCAAAAGAATACTGCAGTAGCTATGGAGGCAAACCCAAAGAGCAAAGCAACGGAGTACGAGGCGAGTGCTGCTGCAGAGCTTTTACCGAATCCTGCGATGTCGTCTGCTCTCTTTTTCCAGAACGCATAGAGCAGTGACAAGAGTAATCCGTAGTATCCAATAAACCCAAGTAGTCCTACAGAGACCAGTAAGTCCAAAGGCTTATTATGCAGTCTGTCTACCACTGTTGTTAGGGATTCAAATTCATAGATCTCTTTCCCGATAAACTGTGGAGAGACAATCGACAACGTTTCTACCCCATACCCAAGTGGACGAGCGGCAACCATCTTCATTGCCCCTGACCACATGACACTTCGTGCCGATGTACTACGCGAGGCTATCGGAGCTCTGCTGAATCGCTCTACAAAAAATACAGATCCTACTGCGAGTGACAGCGCCAAGATGAGTGCAAAAATACCAAGGCTAATCTTGGATACAAATTTTATACAAGATTTACACAGCTTTAGTATCTCTGGAATATAAATCAGCACTATGAAGCCAAGTCCGATCAGTCCACTTCTACTGACTGATCCCAAAATTACAATGACATTAAGCAGTGTTATTGCCGCCCATACCAATGCATGAGTGCGCTTTTGCGTAACGCATAACCTGCGAAGAACAAACGGTAGTGTAAGGAGGATAAACTGCGACAGGCTATTTGGATGACCCAGAGTTGAAAAGATTCTTCCAAGGAACGCTTCGCTCTTCCAGAGTGACTGAAAAGGGTCCATCTGCATCATCTGCAATACTCCGTAGGCAACGATGAGAATGTTGCTAATCACAAACGAATCTTCCACGGCTCGTAGGCCTTTATGTGTTCTTGCTACAGAGGCTATAAGCATTGCAATAGCAATAAGTGACGCCTGAAATGCGACACCCTGATACCGAGGCGCCGCCCCAACAAAGCTCATAATAGGAGCGACGCTCCATAGTATTGATGCAACCAGTGTGACTACGAAGAGCAGAAAGAACTTCCCAGACGTAGACCCGAGAAATATATCTGCCGTCTTTTCGCGTCTGAGAAGCAAATATAGTGACCCACAAAAGGCAAATGCTGCTGCAAGCACGAATTTCGGTAGCTCGAACCCAATGGTCGATATTGGCACCACAACAAGTGATATTGCTACCATAGGAGCCCATAGAGCTATTTGACTAAATTTACTAATAATTGTATAATAGTATATGTAATAAAGATACACACATCATACACCATATGTCTAAATTTCCCCTTATCATCGGAGCATTCAGCCTGAGCCTTATCACTGTCATAGTGATGGTGATGGATTCAAACAGTCATTCCCCTTCTACGGACCTCTTCGAAGGCATGCATTTAAGTGCACCTATTCCAGAAGATATTCCTGAGGAGATTCCTGATGACGATGCACGATTTGCACCATACGTTCGATACCAAAGTGATACCCATGGGTACGCACTATCGTATCCTTCTACATGGACATTGGATGATTCTAAAAAAGACTTCGGTGGAGACATTCTGTCAGACCCATCAGAGCACTCTATTATCACTATCAGTGAAACAAAAGATGAAAGCCTTATGACTACAGATGCTGTAGAAATGTTGACACAAAGTATCCGAGAATCACTAAACCTGGATGCAGCATTTACCCTTGAAACCTTGCAGCAATTAATGTGGAAAGGGCGTCATACAATTTTTACCAATGGAGTGAGGCACCTCGGTAGTCGCACATTACACACACGTGAATATAATATTTTTAGACCAAACCATGGCGGTGTTTTAAACATCAGTATCACCACACAAGACAGTAGTGAGGCACTGCATAAAGAGGTTATCGAATCGATCTTGAATTCATTGGATGTGTGTCCGAAGAAGTAAGAAAAAATCTTTGCTACTGACCTCATCCCCGGCCCTTCTCCTTTGCGAAGGAGAAGGGAGATGTGCTTTGCATGAAAACAAACAGTTCCCTCTCCTCAAGAGAGGAGAGGGTTAGGGTGAGGTCGGCTAAAAAAATGAGATTCGCGTTATACCCCCTTTTGCCTTTATAATAGGGCTCGATGGAAAATCTTATTCGGAAAGCCACCATGTTGATGATGGGTCTTGTTGGACTCAGTTCGTTGGCAGCTATTTCCACTTTTACCCTAACTGCTAACAATCTTGCGGGATTACGTTCGTTAGAGATCCGTGCATTTGGAGACTTTGCGATAGACCCTGAAGAGAAAATCCTACTCACCGCAGAAGGAGACTACCTAACCTACACCGTTCCACTTCGGTCACAGTGGAGCATTATTTCTGGTGAAGACTATGGATGGTTCATTGATGGTTGCGATGGACAAAAGACATGCGAGTTCCAAGCCAACCATGTTGGTGGCGATGTTATTATCCGTGCAGAAGCAAACGGCTTCACAGATGACCGCACTATCCACATACGCAAGCCCGCTCCTCCGAAAGCTGTACAGAACCCATTTACAGACGAGATCCCAACATGGGCAGGAGAACCAATTGTAGAACTGAAAGACCGAAACATTATTCGAGGATATGACGATGGACGCTATGGTGCAGGTGACAAGCTTACCCGAGGACAGCTTGTTACTATTTTTCACAGAGCACTACGCAACATGAACCTGACGCAGAACCTCAACTGTCCAATAGAGTACAACGATATCCCAAGAGACCACTATGCCTACGACGCTGCCTGTACCTTCCG
>JABJGX010000088.1 GCA_018662075.1 Candidatus Peregrinibacteria bacterium
AACAGAGGGAATTGTGTAGTATTATAAATCATTATATATATACCGCAAGTCCTCTGGGATGTCGTAAAACGCCGTTTTCCGCTATAATTAAACGATTACTCAAATAAACATATGAACACACACATCCCAACCGAAACTCCCGTCCTCGAATGGAAGGCCCCACAACATTTGCACCACGAACGTAGTCGTACGTGGTACGTTATTGCATTACTATTTCTTGCGGCCTGTTTTGCATACAGCGTATATACCTCTGCGTGGTCATTTACCGGAATCCTTTTTCTGATCACTATTCTGTACTGGCAAGTGCACGAAGAAGCTCCACGGGAAAAAACCATGCGAGTATGGGAAAGTGGATACGCTTTTAATGATTCATTCATTCCATGGACATCATGTGATGGGTACTGGATCTTGAAAGGACACGGATACTACGAACTGCACATAGAAAAAAAGAATGGATACGAGACAAAAATTCAAATTGGAGAATTCGATCCATTTGATATACACGACACTCTGTCCCCTCTCCTGCCTGAATTAAACGATCGTAAGGAAAGAGTACTTGACACTATTATTCGTATCTGTAAACTATAGATGTTGCCTAACTTCTGGCATCGGGATTTTGCAAAAAAGCGAGCCTTGGGAAACCAAGAGCGTCGTTTGCTGTGCTTTGCCGGAACGCCAGATGCAGATGCAACCACTCCAGAGGAAGAAGAGATTGATCCTCTCGCAACACAGGAAACTTTTGCGGGTGCTGGACTCAATCCAGATGGAACACCAATAGAAACACCTGAGCAAGGTGCCGAAGGCGGTGTCGATGGCGGTGTCGATGAAACACGAGGTGCCGTAGAAGGTGCTATGAATAATCCCGAAGAAGGTGAAGAGGGAGCAGAAGTGGCAAAGGACATCGATTTCGAGTCACTGAGCAAGCGCATAACTTCTGTTCAAGACAGGCTGAATGAGCTGACGACTAAGCGAAGTGAAATGCGTAACCTTATTCGAGAGAAGACAAAGGGTGAAGATCAACAAGGTCACCTCCAAGACCTTGATAGTATTATGAATTTTACAGAGGACGTACAAAGCAACCTCAACGGTTATGCAAGACTAGCAACCGCAGTGATGCACTTAAAGATTGGCGCCATTACACCTGCAGCATTTGAAGAAAGTTTCATGGAAATTACAGAGCTGAAAGATGGAAAAATTGAAGACTTTAATGTAGAGAGTATATCTGCAGACCTAGCAGCTATCGATGCTCAAGGACTTGCTAGTGATGAACGCGAAACTGCACGAGGTAGTGTTTTTGAAAATGTTATGAAGTCGGAAACTCTTGTACAAGCAGCAACGTATATCGATGGTCAACTCCAATCCATTGAAGATAGCATCACCTCAGTAGAAGAATATAGTGCGGGACTAGAAAGCTCCGATGCGGGTACAGACGATGGAAAAAAGATGACATGGGCATCGTTCTGGGCAGGGACAACGAGTATCAACAACATGATTGCTGGAACGAAAAAGTACATTGAAGCCGTAAAGAAAAGCTACGAAGAATGGAACCAGCTAAAAGAAGCGCGGTTCGCACAGGGTCTCGGTGCAAACCTTGCATGGATTCCACTTGGAAAGCAGACGCAAGTAGTGCTTGATAGACAAACCGAAAGTGCAAATGACACAGTGAGAGACGAGCACAAGAAAGGACTAGAGGCCCAAAAGCCATCATTCTCACAGGTGGTAGAGATGATCCATAAAACAAAAAATGATAACCCAAACCATTTCCGTGCATTGCTCGAGTACGCTGCTGATAGGTGCTGGCTGTATGACTACGATGCTATAAACGGAACAGCATTTGGGATCAATATCCAAAATCACTTACCAGAAACATGGAAAGAGCAAAACAGGCAAGAGTACCTCCGCGAACTGGATAATAAAAACGGATCTGGACAAGATACAGAGAAGAAACGTGGTTACGACCGTGTGGTCTCTGCGCCAGATATCGACGTTATCGTCCGCGTTCTTCACGACGAACTCAGTCGTGGAAACTACTGGGCAGCCCATGGAATTTTGAAGCGAGGTATGGAAAAAGGAAAAGAAGGAGAAGCTTCTACGTGGATTACAAACACTATTTTCCGCTACCTCCGCGATGACGAAAATGCGCGAAAATTCTTCCCGAAAGATCTGCTCGATGACCTTGGAAACATTGGTATCGTGCACCCCTGTTGGACATCAACATACTTCAAGATTAACCGTCATAAGATTGAAGCATGGCAAAAAACTGATAAGGGTGTAGAGCACGCAGGTGACCTTGGTGAAGTGATAGACATTGCAGAGAAGCACTTACTAGAAGTTCTTGGGGCAGCAAATATGCCAAAAGACACAAAGGAGCTCGATCATATCGTTGCAAAAATTCTTGCTTCGCAAGAGGTCAACTATCGTGGGCATGAGTTCTCTATCTTTGATGACCGATACAAGAAATATCGAGAAGGACTTGGAAATGTACAGACGAGTATTAATCCTCGTGATGCAGATGATGACTTCTTTAGTATGATGAACAACGGTTCTGAAATGATCCTCCTTGGAACAGAAGCATATCGTGGAATCCTTGGACTCCAATCTACTGGAGAATTCAACGAACCAGTAAAGGCACTGTATTTCCTAGACCAGCTTATTGGAAGATCAAAGAATTTAGAGAATAAGTTTACTCGTAATTCCAGAGAACGGCTGAACTACATTAATGCAACACAAAAGCGCATGAACAACTGGCTCATTACGAATGCGAATGATGACCGATCTGCGGTAAAACTTGGTAATAGCTCTTTCCAGGATGGAACGCCGATGATGCTTGGTCTTGTTAAAGCAGATTTGATTACTATGGATACAATCCTTCGCCTAAATATAAAGGATAAGAACGGATCTCTCGCTCCGATGATAGTACGACAGATTCTTAAAGACCCAAGTGATCCATATATCTCTGCACAGGAAATTATGCGCACAGCAGACAGTTTGAAGGCAAAGGGGCAAATGAATGCACCAGCGCACAAAGTTATTGCAGAGGTAGTAAAAGACACGAGTGGATACGTTACTCCTGCCAGTCAGTAGAGCTCAACAAGACCTAGAGATGCATCGAACAGTCCGAAAACTCAGGCAGCGTAGCGTATTGCATTTTTAGAATGATTACTGCATGCTCGATGCATGAACATTCGTATTCGACGTATCGACCAGACACTAACGCTTCCCCGCCACGAATCGGCAGGAGCTGTCGGGTTTGATTTCGTCACACGCGAGACCACAACCATCCAACCTGGATGCATTGCCCTCGTCCCTGGTAACGTCGTTGTGCAGGTTCCAAGTGGTTACGCGCTATTGGTAGTACCGCGCTCTTCCCTACCTCGTAAGAAGGCCCTAGTG
>JABJGX010000042.1 GCA_018662075.1 Candidatus Peregrinibacteria bacterium
ATGTAACAACAGACTGTTCCGTTCTCACAAAGATTCTCGCGAATAACATCGTCACTGAGCTCGTCGAGCTTTAGCTGATCTTCCCCAAAGCTGTTTGTATTACCAGATAGACCTGTATCTGTAGTTTGAATAGCGTAACTAATATATTTTGCACTACGTGCAACATCAGAGATCAAATGACGAAGGTCATCTGGCGCCTTTGTACTATTACGCAGGTGCCAGTTAAGAGAGGGCTGGTCTGGTACCGGACAGTTGGAAGTTTGCGCCATAATTACATAAAGGAAATAACTTTTTGAAGCAGTTCTGTGACTCGCATTGCGTATCCCCATTCATTATCGTACCAACTAAGCATCTGTACCATGTTTCCATCGATAACTTTTGTAAATCCTTCATCAACAATGGAAGAATGTGGATCTGTTTGGAAATCTATAGAAACACACTGATCATGGCAGACAGACAATGCATTTTTCATACCGTTTGCTGCTGCGTGTTCAAGCGCTTCATTGATCTGCTCTGCAGTAACATCTTTCTTCAACGTAAATGCCATGTATGCACAACTAACAGTAGGGACCGGTACTCGGAATGCCATACCATCAATCTTTCCATCCAGTTCCGGAAATATCTTTGCACAAGCCTTAACAGCACCAGTGCTTGTCGGAATGATAGACAACGTTGCAGCCCTAGCCTTACGAAGATCTGTTCCTTCTCCTTTATTATCAAGAAGGTTTTGTGAAGCAGTAAATGCATGGACGCTATTCACGAGTAGGTTTTCTACTCCAAATGACTCGTGCATCACTTTGATCACCGGAGCAATGCAGTTCGTAGTACAAGAAGCATTACTGACAATGTGCATGTTACCTGTAAGATCATCATCATTAACACCAAGAACAAATGTTGGCGTGTCATCTTTCACAGGTGCTGTAATAATTACACGCGATGCACCAGCATCAATATGCCCTTGAGCAGCCTTTGTCGATGTAAAATGTCCTGTAGATTCTATAACAACATCAACATCAAGTTCTTTCCATGGGCATTTTGAAGCCTCTCGCTCTTTGACAATGCGAACATCTTTTCCATTCACTGTAATTGTATCGTCATCTTTTACCACAACAGATCCTTGGAACCTTCCATGCAAGGAATCGAACTGTAGTAAGTACGCGCGCATCTCTGAAGTAGAAGAAGCGTTAATACCAACAACCTCTACACTATCCGAATAATGCTCCAACAGCTGACGATGGACATTACGTCCAATTCGTCCATAACCATTGATAGCGATGCGTTTCATAAGTGCACATATAATACGGAAAGCGGGGCTGTATGCAACCTCAAGATTTGCGTTCCTGTGACCTATTTATCCAAATACTCCAATAACCACACCTCCAAATGCCATAAACGCTCCGACGATCCACATTCTCATCGTCACTTTGCTTTCACCCCACTCCAAAGCCTCAAAATGATGGTGAATAGGAGCTGCCTTAAAGACCTTCTTTCCACCGCGGAACTTCTTACTGGTGAGCTGGATAATCACAGAAAGAGTTTCGATAACAAACACGAATCCAATCATTGTAAGAACAAACATCTGGTCGAGCATCATTGCAATTACCCCAAGTGTTCCTCCGAGGGCAAGTGAACCGGTGTCACCCATAAAGAAGAGGGCAGGCGGTACATTGTGCCACAAGAATGCGGCAATCGCTCCGACGCAGACTACGCAGAAAGCGCTTAGTACATACAAACCTTGAATGTATGCGAGTACTGCAAATGAAGAGAAAGCAATAACAAGTAATCCACCAGCAAGTCCGTCTAGTCCATCGGTAATATTTACCGCATTCGCGGTTCCTACAATAATAAACATGAATAGTGGTATGTACCAGATGCCAACATGAAGTGCTCCGAGGTATGGAATGTAAATCTGGTTGTAATCAAGCTTGAAGTAAAACCACAGTGCACCAATTCCACTAATAAGGAGAAGGGAACTAAGCTTTGGAATCCAGTCGAGACCTTTTTTCTTTCCAGATCCAATAATGTTTAAGTAGTCATCGACCGCTCCAAGAATCCCTAGAGAAACTAAAATAAATAGTGGTAGATACACCTGCCCTCGTTGCAGAAGTGAATGGTCAACCTTTCCAACGTATGAAAGCAAACGAGAGAAGAGCACTGTCACAAGGATAGAGCTCCATATAAGAATACCTCCCATGGTAGGCGTACCATGTTTATCTTTATGATAGTGGCGAAATACAGATGCCTGCTTTCCATCCACAGTCTCTACGCGGATTTGCTTTCCAGTACTATTTTTCCTAAGGAAAGAGATGAACCACGGAGTAAATGCGAGACCTAAGAGGAATGCAAAAAGGCCATAGAGAATGGTCTCATTGAGGAGAATTTCCGGCCGAACAGGAACAGAGACGATCTGCATGAGCTACAAGAGTACTTGTCGATTAAACGAAGAGCAATCCACTTCCTCTACTCTCCATGATTTTGGCTACTATGGGCATTATCGACGTCATAGAAGCGCAAGTGGTCTTTTTTAAACATGAGCTCGATGCGCCCAATTGGTCCATTTCGATGCTTTCTAATGTAGATATCAGTAAGTCCTGGACGGTCAGAATCCTCTTCATAGTAGTCTTCTCTGTACATCATCATCACAATATCTGCATCTTGCTCAATAGAACCAGACTCACGAAGGTCGGACAACTGCGGGATATTTCCAGGCCGGCTTTCAACTGCACGAGAAAGCTGTGACAAAGCAATAATTGGAATGTGAAGTTCGCGGCCGATCTGCTTTAGCGCTCGTGAAATTTCTGAAATTTCCTGCACACGGTTACCCGCATAGCTGGCATTTCCTGTACTCATCAACTGCATATAGTCGATCATCAGCATATCGAGGCCGTGTTCCATCTGTAGTCGACGTGCTTTTGCACGAAGCTCTGGAATAGAAGACCCAACAGAGTCATCGATAAAGATATTTGCGTTGTTCAATTCATCCATAATCGGACCCATGTTCTGGAAGTCTGTGTCGTCGAGCTTTCCTTTTTGGAGTTTCCAGCTATCGACACCAAGCATCGATGCAAACAAACGGTCGACCAGTTGTTCTTTACTCATTTCCAGTGAGAAGATTCCAACACTCTTACCAGACTTGATGGCAGCGTTTTGGCAAATGTTCAGAGCAAGTGCAGTTTTTCCCATAGAAGGTCGCGCCGCAAGAATGATCAAGTCACTGGGTTGGAAACCAGAGATCTTAGCATCAAGACCGGCAAACCCACTCGGTACACCCTTTGAAAGCTCGTCGTCATCTGCCTCATGCATTTCTGCAAAACGTTCGTAGCGTTCTTCAAGGATCGCTTTGATGTGTACGAACTTGTCTTTAAGAAAAGTATTACTAATTTCAAATACTGTTTTTTCTACTTCATCCAAAAGCTCTGGCACAGCTCTACTTTCTTCCATTCCTAGGCCAGAGATCTTCTGTCCTGCTTTAATAATTTTCCTATGCACTGCCTTCGACTTCACAATCTGACCATACTGGTAGATATGTGAAGACGTTGGCACCTCACTACTGAGTTGTGCCAAAAAAGCAGAGCCTCCAATTTCTTGAAGCTTTTTATTGTCTCCAAGCTTCGAAGATACCGTTACAAAGTCCACCACCTCATGACTGGTATATAGTGCAAAGATAGCAGAGAAGATCTCACGATAGATGGGATCGTAGAAATCATCCGGAATGAGAAAGTCCGACACCTTGATAATTGCCTCGGGATCGAGTAGCAATGCACCAATAACAGTTCTTTCAGCCTCCGTGCTATGCGGTTGCGTAGAAACAATTGGTGTAGTGGACTTTGTAGGCATTGGAGAGCAATTAAATAGGGAAACGGGTTCCAGAACAAGGGGACTGTTCCATTCCACTATAGAACAGCTTGCCTACTTTCCACACTACAGTTCAAAGCTGCGATGTTGTGTTTACTATATGTGGAAAACTTGTGTATAAAAATTGGACTACCTAACAAAAAAATGTGCTCTAGAATATAAATGTTTTTACAAAAAGGACAGAAGGTGAAGAATACTCACTTCAAAGCAAAGCTTGCACTTTACATTGCTTTTGTTGTGCAATAAAAAAACGCTTTAGCGGACCTCACCCTAACCCTCTCCTTTGCGAAGGAGAGGGAACTGTTTGTAGAAGATTATGAATGCTTCTGAGTGTAGTACTTAGATTGGTATGTAATTCTTCATTTCGTATTCTTAATATGTAATAACCAAGCCCCTTTAGATATTCATCACGAGTTATATCATGATTAATTTTATCCTCAGTATCATGCACACCTCCATCAACTTCAATAATCACTCTGTGTTCTTTTGAGAGAAAATCTACAATATATGGACCAATATTTACCTGGCGACGAAATTTAACCCCTCTAGAATATCTATTGCGCAACAACTGCCATAGTATTACTTCTTCAGAAGTCATCTCTCTTCTTAGTTTTTTAGTAAAATGAGCTTTACTCATTTTATAAAGGGATTCTTTAATTTCAGTGTTCATAAATATTGATAAACAAAACAACTCCCCTCTCCTCCAGAGAGGAGAGGGGCCGGGGGTGAGGTTGGCTAGAGTCCAGCAGCTGCGCGGATTTCCTTTTCGAGTTTTGCAACAACCTTTGGGTTTTCTTTCAGGTAGATTCGCGCCTGCTCTTTTCCTTGGCCAATAGTATCGTCACCAAGCCTGTAGTAAGCGCCGCTTCGTTCGAGCATTCCATACTGCACACCGAGGTCTATGATGTCTCCTTCTTTAGAGATTCCTTGTGCATACAAGATGTCGAACTCTGCCTGCCTAAATGGAGGGGCTACTTTGTTCTTTACGACTTTGACGCGGGTCCGGTTCCCGACGATCTCTTGCGAGCCTTTTCCTTCTTGCCCTGGTATTTTCTCTAGGATCTTGTCGATACGACGGATATCAAGTCGAACAGAGCTGTAGAACTTTAGAGCTTGTCCTCCAGCTGTTGTTTCTGGGTTACCAAACATGACACCAATCTTCATACGGATCTGGTTAATGAAGATAATGCTACATTGCGTTTTATTCACAATAGCAGTCAACTTTCTAAGTGCTTGGCTCATAAGTCTGGCCTGCATACCCATTTGTGCGTCACCCATGTTTCCTTCGATCTCTGACCGAGGGGTAAGGGCTGCAACAGAGTCGATAACAACAAGGTCTAGCGCTCCACTACGGACAAGTGTCTCGCAGATTTCAAGCGCTTGTTCACCACAGTCTGGCTGAGAGACAAGAAGTGCATCGATATCGACACCAATCTTCTTTGCATACTGAACGTCTAAAGCGTGCTCTGCGTCGATGAACGCACAACGTCCGCCGTTCTTTTGTACTTCTGCAATTGCGTGGAGTGTCAGAGTCGTCTTACCTGAGCTTTCAGGTCCGTAGATCTCTACAATACGACCTTGAGGGATACCACCGCCAAGAGCGAGGTCTAGTGAGAGTGAACCAGAAGAGAACTTAGGGATGTGTCGTCCGGCATTTTCGTCCATTTTCATAACAGCACCAACACCGAATTCTTTTTCGATATGAGAGAGTGCCGCTGCAATTGCATCGTCTTTTGCTTTAGATATATCTGTCTTATTTGTTCCAGCTTTTGGATCGGCCATAACAGTTGAGGAGGAAGAACTTTTCGCCATGATAATAGGGGAGGAAGGGGAGGAGTAAAAGGTGAACTGACTTGTGTTATGTGCGTCCCTCCCGCGTCCTACCCGCCAATGGGGTCTGAAGAGCAGAGGAGAAAGGTGTAACACAAGTCAGGTGTAAACTTGTACACCACTGTATGTAGAACAACCCGGAGATGCAACTAAACCTACTTGTCGGACGTACACCTTCATGGTGGTGTATGGTTGTGCACCTATAAAATAACATTAAATCAAATCAAAAAAAAGCACAGAGCAAATTCTGGGGCTAATAAATATTGTTAGTGTTGTAAAAAATTACAACACTAAACTCTTATCCCCGGTATTGACGGCAAGTCACTGTGCATCCCATAGCCTGCAACTGCCGCATAAGGATTCTATCTCCGTTAAAAGAAACATTACCAAGGTAAATGTGAACGTCGTCACGTGAAGGGAAACTTTGCACCCACTGAAGGAGTGAAGCAGAGTCGTATTTATTCTGCATCTTGTCTTTACTCCAGTCAATAACAACAGAAGAAGATGAGAATAGAGGAGCCGTTGATGCTTGTCTTTCATGCATGCGAGGAGTGTACACCCGTACACCCAAGAAGCAAGCAAGTGTGATTGCCCGACGTACACCTTTGGTTCCGCATATCATTTCTTATTTTCTTCTCTTACGCATAAAG
>JABJGX010000028.1 GCA_018662075.1 Candidatus Peregrinibacteria bacterium
GATGAGATCCTCGGTGGCGGAGTTATCAGTTTTTCGCTATAATATAATGATTCCTCTCTTTTCTCACCAGGACTGGCAAAACGATGATGACGAACGTGCTCACGTTGATGATGCCGGTCATATCTTTATTCATGGTAATGAGGCACAGCCGATAATTCAGCCAAAAAAGGAGGTAGAGGCTCAACCCGTTATGAGGACGAGTATGTGGGAAGTTACAGAGAATGACGAGATCATTCGGTCTGCGCGAAAAGAAGAGCGTAAAACTGAACGTACAGAACAAGTAGTAAACGTGCTTAAGAGTGTCCGTGGAAATATTCTGACGAATACAGGCTCGGTTCTAGAAGAAGGAAAAAGTCAGTATATCCATAGTTACCATAGGGCAAGTTTTCATCTGTCAGATATCAGCAAGGCAGCAGGGAAGGGTTCAAAAGCTTTGTGGTCATTCTTGTCACAGCCTGTGTGGGTTATGCGAAAGAACAACTCTGCAAAGCAATACAACAGAGGAACACTCTTCATGCTCGATGCAGTACGGTTTGGTGGAACATTCTCTGCCATCTTTGTCGCATTATTTGTATCGCTTAACTATCAAAGCTTCTTTCAGATTATCACTCCGTACCTCGATCCTGTTGAACGCATCTCTCAATCTGGAAATGTTTCGGGGATTGATAGCGCCCTGAAAGATAAACTAATGAAAAGCCCGATGCTCGCAACAGCTGGAAGAGAAGAGGGAAACTTGCTGAGCTACCTTCCAAGTATTGGACCACCAGAGAATAGAATCATTGTTCCAAAACTAGGACTCAACGTACCACTCGTTACCCCTTCGTATAGCTCTCTTCTGAAAGAAGACTGGGAAGGAGTGGAAGAAGATATTCAAGACGCACTGAAACATGGTGTTGTTCACTACCCAGGAACCGCAAGACCGGGACAGGCGGGTAATTTCTTCGTTACTGGTCATAGCTCATACTACCCATGGGCTGATGGTAAATATAAAACTGTCTTTGCTCGTATGCATGAAATGAACGTCGGGGATGAGTACTGGGTGTACTATGGAGGTGACAAGCATCGATACATTGTCCAAAGTAAAAGAGAAGTAAAACCGTCTGATGTTACGGTTCTCGACCAGCCAACCAACAAGCGAATAGCGACCCTCATGACCTGTACCCCCGTTGGAACAACGCTTCGTCGTTTGATTATTACGTCCCAGGAAGTGGACCCAGTGACTGGTATCGCTATGCAAGTTGGAGAACGCGAGACGCGCGTTGTGCAAGATGTCTTACCAACAGCTCTGCCAATTTAGATAAGTATTAAGTATTATGTATTAAGTATTACGGCTGTGATAATCTAATATATAGATAGTCGCTCTATAATATTTACGTGCCGCAGTGGTGGAATGGTAGACACGAGGGACTTAAAATCCCTTGGGCATTAGCCCGTACTGGTTCGATTCCAGTCTGCGGTACCATATATTGAATATAGCCATAAATCGCTATTTATGGTATAATATGTATACAAAATACATATGCACTCAAAATCAATATCATTACCATTTCTTGGTACAAACAAGAAAGCACGATCTATCTCTATTGGATGGATTGCTCTTGGATGTGCGGTTCTAGCAGGATCAACATCTGTTACATTTGCCAAAGAGCTTGGGGCAGTATTCTCGCCCATGTCACTTCTCGTTCTTAGTGAATCTATTGTACTTCTGTTTACCGTCCTTTCATTTGGTTTTTTAACACTGATTGAAGAAATTACCTCTATTAAGAAAAAGCATATTCCATCACTTCTTGTTGTAGGAATTACCAATAGTATCATCGCTCCCCTCTTGGTATTTACCGGCCTTCATATGTCGGAAGCTGTTAATGCGGAACTGTTCTTACGAAGTTACAGCTTTTTCCTATTTATCTACGCTGCGATAATTCTTAAGGAAAAAATTACGCGGACAGACATCTTCGCTCTTCTTTGCATGTTCATCGGGGTGAGCGTTGTTGCCCTTCGTGGATTTTCAGGACCTATTCAAATTGCAACTGGCGACCTTCTTATTCTTTCAGGTGCAGTAGTGTATGCCATTGGAGGTATTGTCTTTAAGCAAAAACTGGACAAAGTACACCCAGAAGTTGTGCTCTCTATTCGTGGAATCATTGCTATAACATTTTTCTTACTTTTAGCGCCAATTACTGAGATAAATCTCATCAATGAAATCAAATCTATGCCTTTTGCATTACTTGGTGCGCTTCTTGGTTACGGTTTTATCTCTCGATTTTTATATCTGTTTGGATTCTACGAATCTATGGAAAGGCTTCAAGTACATACGGTTTCACTTGTTCTTCCACTTATTACCATTGGTAGTCTTACATTTGCTCACATACGACTTGGAGAAACTATTCAGTGGTTTCACGTCGCAGGGGCACTGTTTCTCATTGCAGGTTCTGTTGTTATGCAATTATCATCAAAGCATTTGAAAGGAAAACACCTCGAGCGTCATATGCACATCGGACACAGGCACCATCTTTAGTTTCCGTATACTTGAAATCCAAGTGAGAATATCTTTGCTGCCTCTGCTCTGTTTACTGAATCCAGTGGCCCAAAGAGACCAGTTGGTTTTCCATGAACGTCACTATACCCAGACACTATCCCCTGCCCTGCTGCAGTTTCTATTCCAGCAGCGTATGGAGTCATTGTTGTAACATCGTCAAACACACTTCCAGAGCGAGGCGAGATGCGTGCCCCAAATGCCTGCAATACTGTGACGACAACATCTGTTCTTGTAGCAGGTCTTGTGACATCTATAGTTCCCTCAGAAAAAATAGTCCACTTCAAATACTCGGCACACCGTATATACCCCTCGGACCATCTTCCTACTGCAGATTCATTTTTCAAGTTACTTCCGCAAGAATACGTGTCGAGCTCGGCAGCGAGCGATGCCATCTTTGCAAGCTGCTGCACCGTCACACTATCTGCGGGTCCAAACTCCCCTGTTGGTCTGTTTTGACTATCTCTGTACCCAGATATTAACTTTCGGTCAGCAACATCTTTTACGTACACTGCAAACCATTCAAAAGTTGGAACATCTGTAAGCCGAACAGGTGCACCATCCACCTTGATCGTTATATGCGTATCTCGCACCTCACTTAAATCTTCAAGATCCTCTTCCTCCATATTAACTGGGAATAGCTCACTATTAGACTCAAGATCTGCATCCTCCATATCAAGGTCGGCAAAAGAAGTATCCAGATCTACCGCGTCTTCATACAGTTCAATATCGTTTAACAACTTGTCCCATTCAGAGGCAAGCACCGTAGGAGTTGCAACAATAAGGGCCAAAACAATAATCCACACGTTTCGCGTCATGGACATCATGGTACTTCTCATGACACTTTTTCACAAACTACTTGCCCAGAGACGGATAGGAAGGTAGGCTCCATCGGAACATGAATACCGGGAATAACAATGGCTCATCTGAAGCCCGAAAGGGTGAAGGAGAGGCTTTTTCTATAGATTCTGAGAGCATTAAGACAATACTACTGCTTGGGTCGGGTGCTTTGAAGATTGGAGAGGCTGGGGAGTTCGACTATTCTGGTAGCCAAGCTATTAAGGCATTTAAAGAAGAAGGAAAGCATGTTGTCCTTATTAATCCAAATATTGCTACTAATCAGACCAGTTGGGGACTTGCAGACAAGGTGTATTTCGAACCAGTAACGCCTGCATTCGTAGAACGTATCATTGAAAAAGAAAATCCCGATGCCATTGCGCTCAGTTTTGGTGGGCAGACGGCCCTTAACTGTGGGGTTGCCTTGGAGGAAAGCGGCGTTCTTGAAAAGTATAATGTTAAAGTTCTTGGAACTAGTGTTCACAGTATCAACCTCACCGAAGACAGGGCAGCGTTTAATGCAGAGCTAAAATCTATCGATGTTGATGTCCCTAAAAGTTTTGCCTGTGAAAGTATGGAAGAGACTATTACGGCTGGGGCAGAAATTGGCTACCCTGTTATTATTAGAGCTGCATTTGCCCTAGGAGGAAAAGGAAGTGGAAGAGCTATGAATGAAGCAGAGCTTAACGATATCTGTAAAGTTGCATTTGTCGAGTCTCACCAGGTATTGGTTGAAGAAGACTTAACAGGATGGAAAGAGATCGAGTACGAAGTGGTCCGTGATGCCTACGATAACTGCATTACTGTTTGTAATATGGAAAATGTAGACCCTCTTGGTATTCATACAGGAGAATCTATTGTTGTAGCCCCTAGCCAAACACTTGATAATAATGAATATCAAATGCTGCGAAATATTGCGCTGAAAGTTATTCGTCACTTAAAGATTGTTGGAGAGTGCAATATTCAGTACGCACTTGACCCAAAGTCTAGAATGTATCGTGTAATTGAAGTAAATGCTAGGCTCAGCCGGAGCTCTGCCCTTGCCTCCAAAGCAACTGGATACCCACTTGCCTTTGTTGCAGCAAAGCTGGCCCTTGGTTACAGCCTTCCAGAACTTCGCAATGCCATTACCGAAATCACCAGTGCAGACTTCGAACCATCTCTCGACTATGTTGCCGTAAAAGTTCCACGGTGGGACCTTCAGAAGTTCCGCTTTGTATCGGACAAAGTAACCAGTGAAATGAAATCTGTTGGAGAAGTCATGGCACTTGGTCGTACATTTGAAGAGGCTATGCAGAAGGCAATGCGGATGCTTAACATCGGGTCTCAAGGACTCTTCCCTCAGACTATTCCTTTTGAAGACATCGATGCAGAAGTAAAAAGACCAACACCACGGCGCATTTTTGCAGTAGCAGAAGCCCTCAGAGAAAAATGGACACCAGAGCAGATCAATATAGCTACAGGAATAGACATGTGGTTCTTAGAACGCATGAAA
>JABJGX010000073.1 GCA_018662075.1 Candidatus Peregrinibacteria bacterium
AGCCGTGAAGGAAAGTGGCTAGAGATGGGAGGCTGTGGAATGGTGCACCCAAATGTTCTTGAGGGTGTGGGGATAGACCCTAAAGAGTGGCAAGGGTTTGCCTTTGGCTTTGGTATCGAGCGACCTCTTATGATCAAACATCAAATACCAGACCTTCGCTCATTTTATGAGGGAGATCTACGGTTCTTGAGACAGTTTTAATCCTTACTTAACTGAAATAGGAGGACTAATCTGAACAGGTATTGCAGGTGGTGTGACTTCTATTGGTTTTGACATTTGATATTATTATACAATATTTATGCCTTTTTTACAATAGATGATCACCTCCTACATCCACTCTTTCGGGTTCTGAGCGAATTTAGCTACCGTGTCCATATCACTCAAGTCCAGCCTTCCCTGCTCTACTGCTACCTTAAGCAATGCAGTGAAATCGGCCACAGGATGGAACTTTACGCGTGCCTCAGCCTCTTTCTCCTTACTAGCGAGGAGTTCGTAGGTAAAGATGGCAACAACGTCAGATACATTTGCTCCTCCTTCGTCCCTGAGGGCATTTACTGTGTGAACACTGCTTCCACCAGTAGAGATCAAGTCTTCAATAACAACCACATCAGTCCCTGGTTTTAGGTCTCCTTCTATCATTTTCTTTGCTCCATGCTCTTTTGCCTTACTACGAACATACACGAATGGAAGGTCCATTCTGTCAGCGACAAGCGCTGCCCATCCAATAGCCGCTGTGGCTGTTCCGGCCAGGCAGTCTGGCTGCACATGAAGCGACCGTACTCTGCTTACCAAGGCATCTACAACGAAATTTCGTGCCTCTGGGTGGCTATAAACCATTCTGTTATCACAGTAGATAGGCGATTTTATACCCGAAGCCCACGTAAATGGCGGATCGATACTAAGCTTTACAGCTCCGATGTCTATAAGAAGTTCGGCGATTCTCTTTCCGTGTGGCATAAGAATGGTGAGTAGTTTAAAATATACTTCAAGTTTGACAGCATGATTACCGAAGAGCAACAACAACGGCTGCAAGATCTCAAAAAGGTTTTCCTAGAAGAGAACCAAAAGCTAAACCTTTCAGCCCTTCGGGATGAGGATGCTATATGGATAGGCAATATCTCTGATAGCCTTGTCGCTTTGGACCTAGAAATATTCCACGCACCAGACATCAAGATTCTTGATGTTGGCACCGGAGGAGGCTTCCCTTTGCTCCCTCTGGCTATTTGTCTGCCAGATACACAGTTTGTAGGGCTCGACTCTACAAAGAAGAAGCTTGATGCAGTAAGCCGTATGACAGACGCGCTCGGCATAGAGAATGTTCGCATGCTTGCCGGTCGATGTGAAGAAAAAGGAAGAGACCAGCAACATAGGAACCAATACGATATTGTTACTGCCAGAGCAGTTGCCCCTCTAAACATTCTTCTAGAATACGCAGCACCATTCGTGAAGCCGGGAGGACACTTTATTGCATGGAAGAGCATGAAGGTCGACACAGAGCTTGAAGAATCTTTACTTGCACGGGCGGAACTCTCTTGCCATTTGAATCAGCAATATGAATACGAGCTACCGGGAGACTGGGGCAAGAGGCAATTACTTGTATTTGAAAAGACTTCAACCACCAGTGGAAAGTACCCGCGTGAAATTGGGATCCCTAAACTTCACCCCCTTCTCTAATGCCAAAGCGATACATCCCCAATGACAAATGGTCTAAAAAGGCTGCCGAAGAAGGTTACCGTGCGCGGTCTGTCTATAAGCTGATGGAACTGAATGAAAAGTTTTATATTATTCGTAATGGTATGACGGTACTGGACCTAGGAGCAGCCCCCGGAAGTTGGCTTCAGTACACCGCAGAAGAAGTTGGCCCAAAGGGACGTGTCATCGGGATAGACTTAACCGAAATAGAACCGATCGATAATGTGGAGACATACGTCGAAGACATTACGAACATCGACGCTATTAAAAAGATAGTTCCAGAAGAGGTGGACCTCATCCTTTCAGACCTTGCTCCAAAAACAAGTGGCATACGCGATGTCGACCAATGGAAATCAATAGAGCTTAGCCAGGCAGTTGTTGAAACTGCACTAGAAATTCTTCGTCCTGGTGGAAAATGCGTCCTTAAAGTACTACGCGGAGGAGACTTTGAAGAATTTATCGCTGAGTGCAAGCAGCGCTGGAAAAAGCTGAAAGTCTTCTCTGTTGAAGCATCGCGAGACCGGAGTAACGAGATCTATGTGATTTTATGGAAGTAATATAAGTATTATGTATTAAGTATTATGTATTAAGGGCGCTAGCGAATCTCCGAGATATTTCCCCTTAATACTTAATACGTAGCCCTTAATACTATTGCAATAAATCTGTGATAGTGTGATGTGCGCTAAATTGCTATAATATAATTATGATAGAACTGAAAGGAGCATCAAAGCTGTATGAAAAAGTAAAAGTCCTTATAGACATCTCTTTTCGCATCGACCCTGGAGAGTTCGTTTGTATTACCGGTCCGAGCGGAGCCGGGAAATCGACACTCCTACATGTGCTGACTGGTGCTGAAAATATCACAAAAGGAAAGATCGAAGTCGACGGAGTAGACCTGCGACTTGTTCCACCGCTCGCCCTTCAGATGTTTAGGAGGAAGCTTGGTATTGTCTTTCAGGACTACAAGTTACTCGGTAACAGAACCGTGGCAGAGAATATCGCATTTCCATTGGAGGTTTGCGGTGTACCAGATGAGCAGATTGAAAAGCGCGTACGAAAGGTTCTAGAGCTTGTCGATCTTACGAAGCATGCACACACATTACCGCATGCACTCTCTGGCGGAGAAAAAGCTCGCGCGGCTATTGGCAGAGCAATAGTGCACGATCCAATTATCATTCTTGCAGATGAGCCAACTGGAAATATCGACCCCGATCAATCTGTCAAAATTATGAAACTCTTCAAACAGATTCACGACAGTGGAACGACTATTGTTATTGCAACGCATGACAGTGGCCTTGTTGATGCTCTCAAGCCTCGAGTCATCCAACTCGTAGATGGAGAGATCATTCGCGATAGCACTGGGAAATATCAAAATACTATAAAAAAACCTACAGCAACTACTTCGACTAAAAGCACATCTAAAATTCCAAAACGAAAAGTGAAAGTAACAGGTATTGGTGCGTAACTACTCGACTGGGTCTAGCACTTCTGGCTTTATGACTTCAGGCTCTTCTGGCTTTTTCTCTTCTTTTTTAGGAGCGTTTATTGGATACCATCTCACAAGTGCTGTTGATACAATAAGGAAATACACAAGCTCTGGAAGTATTGCTTCCCATGGCATTTGGCCTCGGGCAAGAACAATGACATCGATCAAGAAGATCATGAAATGCATCAGGAGCAACATAATGATGATCGTTCCATATTTACGAGGACGAGCAAATGCAAGCAGGGCCCCTAGTCCAAATACAGAGAGCAGTGCACCAATAATCATTGTGAGGTAATTGTGCACATTATCGAGTGGTGGCAGCTGAAATATGTCTGCAATGATCTCTGGAGTCATAAAGAAGAGATACGCAGCATAAAAGTTGGCTGCACAGACCACTAGAAGAACAAGCCTAATCATGATTCCGTTTTTCATTAGACCCAGATTAAGGCTATACTCCGGCCATGACAAGCTACAAAGACTCTGGAGTCGACATAACGGCCGGCAACGAGGCATCTCGAATTGCCTATACACATGCAAAATCTACCTTCGATAGCAGATCTGGCAAAATTGGTGCACCCGTAACAGATGATGGTGGATTTGCTGGAATGCTCGATATGGGAGACTTCTACCTCGTTCAAAATGATGATGGCACAGGGTCAAAGATGGAATTAGCTGTCCTCATGAACAACTACGACACTATTGGGTACGATCTTCTTGCTATGGTTGTAGATGATGCCATTTGCACAGGAGCTGAGGTGATCTCTATAAGTAACACACTCGACGTAGGAATAGTTGATACCTCTGTTATAGACTCGCTTCTTGCAGGCCTTGCAAAAGCTTGTATAGAGCAAAAGATTGTTATTCCTGGAGGAGAAATTGCAGAAGTACCAGGTGCTGTTCACTCCCCTGTCTGGAACGCAACATCTGTAGGGGTTGTCACAAAAGACAAAGTGATTACCGGAGCTGACATCAAAGAAGGAGACACAATTATCGCTCTGAAATCTGGCGTCGCTCGTAGCAACGGCTTTAGTCTTATTCGTAGAATACTACTCGATACCCAGGGAAGGAATTGGCAGAACGTTGTCTGGAGAGGTCAAACGTGGGGAGAGGTCATGTTGACCCCTAGTATTATCTACCACGGTGCACTTCTAAAACTTCTTGGTCGCCATGGCGAGCAGCGTTTAGTAAACATTAAAGGACTTGCACACATTACTGGTGGTGGGATTGCTGAAAACCTTAAACGAACACTAAAAACCTCTGGTACAGGAGCAACTCTGACAAGTTTATTCGAACCGCACGATGCACTAAAAGACTTGATCGTTCTTGGGAATGTACCAATAAAAGAAGCCTATAACACATGGAATATGGGAAATGGAATGCTCGTTATTGTTGATGCTTCAGACGCACATACTACTATTGCAGAACTTAAAAAATCAGGAATAGAAGCACAAGTTGCAGGAAGTGTTACTGCCGGACCTGACGTCAGTGTTACTGCGTTCGATGGATCAAGCATTACATGTTCGTCGTAAAAAAGCTCATTGCCTATTCGACACAAAAAGAGATACGATGTGTCTAATGCGTAGCAAACCTGATGTATCTGAAGTGAAAAACAAGCCTTCGCAGCACACAAAAATTAGTCAAAATCAACAGAGTATGGAAATTAGTGAGATGCCGTACAGAAAACCTCACCCCATGATCAATCTTGCTGATGCAAAAAAATAAATTGATAAACTTGCATTCAAGAAAAATTGTTATTAAGATACTGGTAATGACTCGACAGAATCTTATTATTAAGCTCAATCTTCTCGTCTGCCTTACGGTGGAACGGGGGTTGCGTGCATAATAAGATTATTTAACTCTTAGTACGAACTCCCCTTCCAAGCCGGAGTTTCTTTTTTTATATATTTTCCTTTTTATCCCATGGAACAACCAGATACAGCAATCAAAGACGAAGCAGGCCGATTTAGTCACGAAGAACCAGCAGATATGGCAACCAATCTTGGTGTCGAAGTAATAAGTCCAGACGAGGCTGTTAGAGATGTGCAACAAGAATTTCGAACTGAACCTGTTGTTGAAGAGGTTATTAATCCACGAGAAATGTCGGGTGACGACTATGATCTTCCGTGGAGCGATTGATGTACACAAAATTTATTCAGTAATTGGCTGTGATAAATGTCTTATTGCAGCCAAATTATTTGTATACAAATTGTATTCACTAAGCAATCATCTGTAGTGCCAGCTGGAAGAGTGCAAATGCAATCAGTGGTAATGCACACCCTAGAATAGACTGACCATACTTCTTCCTTCGGAAGCGTGATGTTCCTATGTAGAGTGCCGCCCCCATGAGACCAAGGCAGATAGTGCATATTATTGCAAAAAATGCCCATACTGTAGGGGTTTCCCCTGCATCAAACATCATGGCGCTCAGGCCAACAACGGTGAAGAGGATAAGCCCAGAGCCGAGCAGAAGTGCAATGTTTAGAAGGAATACAAAGATTGGGAGTATTTTATTCATATTAGCCAGTGTAATGCATTGAATTCCTCCGCGCGAGCGATATACTGGTAGTGGTAGATTATGGGGCGTCGCCAAGTGGTAAGGCACTGGTTTCTGGTACCAGTATTCGGGGGTTCGAATCCCTCCGCCCCAGCCAACCTGCGCAGCAGGTTGTCCACCGAAGTCCAGAGGTGTAGGTAAGTTACCCTACAAGTCTTTAGTTAATCCAACCTGTAACTTGTAGATTTCACACTCGTGATACCAATATCCACCCAGCCACGACTTATTTCACCATCTGTCCATTCGATGACCCCTGTTAAGCTTGGGTTACTTAGCGGGTTTAAGCTTGCTTGGAGGATGCTGACACCAGGGGATATCTGTGCACTTAGAATAGCTGCACGCATTGCAAGGTTAATGGAATCATCTTGTGAAATATACGTGCTTACAGCAGAGGCATCGAGTCCATCGCATGTTACAGTCAGTGTTCCTGTTTCTCCTGTTGATGTACAAAGTGACACTGTTGCAGAGTTTTCCGTATTATATATGTAAAACGACGTACTATCGAACTGCATATTTACAGCACTAACAATTGCTTCTATCTTTTCAATTTCAACAGAATTAGAACCTCCAGAAGTATTTTGATGCGGTGCTGCGGTAAATGTGAACTCAGCAAATGTAAGACTACCCGTTGGAATAGGAGTGTTGTTTATGTCTGCATTTGCATTTGTGACTGATGCTATCTTTGCAAAGACAACTTCGTGCTCTTCTGACGCTATTGCAGTATTCACACCCGCAGAGTTTCTTCCAATGAAGATCTCTCCTTCTGCATTACTGTCACTGTCATTTTGCAATAGCCTTTGTCCGGAGTAATACCCTTCTGCCTCTATTGCCATTGTTGCATCTGTTAAGGCACTTACTGCCAATGTGAATTGCTCTCCACTGACAGCGCCTTCCGTGTCTGCCTTTAGTGCTGCCTTAATTGCGATCATTTTTTCTCCTCCTTGTGGAATAAGAATGTCGTTATCCATACAGAACCGACCACTCAC
>JABJGX010000061.1 GCA_018662075.1 Candidatus Peregrinibacteria bacterium
CATTCGCTTGCATCAAAGCCTGAATATCCGTAGGATTTCGGCAATGCGGATGTAGCTCAGTTGGCTAGAGCGTCGCCTTGCCATGGCGAAGGTCGCGAGTTCGAATCTCGTCATCCGCTCCATTTATAACCCATAAAACGCTACAGCATTCTTTGTCGTGGCTATATCAACTTCTTCAAGTGAAATATTTTTCACCTCAGCAATACACTCTGCAACTTCGATGACGTGTGCAGGCTCGTTCCTCTTTCCCCTCTTCGAGTTTGGCGCCAAGTACGGGGCGTCTGTTTCAATCATCATCTGATCCAGTGGGCACCTTGCTATCGTATTTCTGATGTCATCTGATTTTGGATACGTTGCAATACCCGTAAAGCTAAACAGATACCCCATTTCAATAAGCTCTTTGCAATCCTCCCACTTCTCTGTGTTACAATGTAACACAAGACTCTTTGGACGAAGTTCTCTGATAATCGGCATCATGTCTTCGATCGATTCTCTATTATGGACGACAATCGGTAGTCCAAGTTCTTTCGCAATTTCAATCTGCTCTCGAAATACTCTCAGCTGATCTTCTTTAGGGCTATTCATATAATGATAATCCAATCCAATCTCCCCGATTGCTACTACTTTTTTTGATGACGCTACGAGTGTACGCATAAGAGGTGCGGACTGATCATCCCAGTCTTTTGCATTATGTGGATGCACTCCTACTGTACAAAAAACTTGATCATACTTTTCAGCTATTGCTAAACACAAATCCCCTTCATCTAGTGAGTCTGCAATTGTAACCATGCGGTCTATGCCGACAGCATTTGCACGTGCAATAACCTCTTCGAGGTCAGAAGAAAACTGTGGATCTGCCAAATGACAATGTGAATCAATCATCTTGTTGCATCATACATGTTTGTTGGTAGACTACGGTAGTTCGTCGTCCGCAATTTGCGTTTCTTGTGACGAAATTATATATGACCGCACTTCTCATTACTCTTCGGGAAACCTTAGAAGCATCTCTGATTGTTGGAATCATGCTCGCGTTTTTGCATCGCACCCAAAACAGAGACCGAAACCCTATCATTTGGGCAGGGGTCGCTGCTGGAATCCTTACCTCTGTCGTTGTTGCGTTCTTTATTATGCAATTCTCTGGCAGCTTCACTGGAAGAGCGGAAAAGATCTACGAAGGCATCACGATGCTCGTCGCAGGCGGTCTTATTACATGGATGGTGGTGTGGCTTGCTATGCAACGAAAGTCTATGAAGCAAGCTTTAGAACACAAGATTGCGATTCACCTAGAAACTGGAGCCCTCATTAGCCTATTCCTCCTAGTCTATACATCTATCCTTCGCGAAGGAATCGAAACCGTTATCTTCTTGCAAGCTGCGGTAATGCAGTCTGAAAATGCCGTATCGCACGTTGGCGCAATTACCGGAATGATCCTAGCCGTCAGTGCTGCGTGGCTTCTTATGAGGGGAATGCTTCGGTGGTTCTCTCTTTCCAGATTCTTCACTTTTACAGGAATCCTACTCATGTTCTTCGCCGCAGGCCTTATCGCCCATGGCATACACGAGCTGCAAGAGGCAGGAATAATTCCAATACTGATAGAGCATGTCTGGGACATTAATGCCGTTATCGATGAAAAAGCAGCATTTGGCAGCCTCCTCAAGGGTGTATTTGGATATAACGGAAATCCTAGTTTAATAGAAGCTATGGGCTACATAGTCTATTTATCGTGTGTTTCAATGCTCTGGAGAAGGAAAAATGCATAGAAATGCAGTATAAGGCAGTAGTAATACAGAAAAGAATCCATTATAGTTTGCCGTGTATTCTGGGTCGGTAGCTCAGTGGTAGAGCAGTAGGCTTTTAACCTATTGGCCGTGGGTTCAAATCCCACCCGACCCACCATTCTAAAAATTTCTATGAAGATAGCACTTGTCCACGAACTGCTCACAATGCGCGGCGGTGCCGAGAGGGTGTTTAAGGTGCTTGCAGACATGTACCCCGAAGCACCTATCTACACGCTACTCTATGACGAGAAGAAAATGGGAGACTGGTTTCCAAAAGAAAGAGTACGAGTAGCAAAGCCCCCTACCCCCTACTCCCTACTCCCAACCCCCTATCGCTATAACCACCACCTCTACCTAAAACATTTTCCACGCATGGTCGAGAGCTGGGACTTTTCCGAGTTTGATACGGTCATCTCTTCAAGCTCTGCATTTGCACATGGCATCATCACCAACGGAAACCCAAAGCACATTAGTTTTATAAACGCACCTGCCAGGTACCTCTGGGACAGAACACATGACGTTATTGAACAAGGATCCCGCGGCATACTTGGTCCAATCAAAAAGCACTACTTACACAGCACATTCCATAAACTTCGTGTGTGGGACGCAGAAGTTGCCGCTAGGCCAGACATACTTCTTGCTGCATCGAAAGAAGTGCAAAAGAGAATAGAATTATACTGGCGAAGGAAAAGCCAGGTGGTATATCCACCAATAAATGACTTCTGGCTAAACAGAGACCCAACCCCCAACCCCCAACCCCCTAACCCTAACCCCTACTTCCTCGTTGTCTCCTCTCTTGTTCGGTACAAGCGGATCGAACTAGCCATAGAAGCCTGTAATAACCTTGGAATACACTTAAAAATCGTTGGAGAAGGCCCGGACAGAAAGCGGCTCGAAAAGTTAGCCGGCAACACTATAGAATTTTATGGATACAGAAGTAATGACGAACTCGGCGACCTCTACGCAGATGCAACTGCAGTTATCTTCCCAGGCGAAGAAGACTTCGGCCTCGTCCCACTAGAATCAATGGCATGTGGAACCCCTGTGATTGCACACCGAATTGGTGGCGCACTAGAGACGATTGTCGAAGGAAAGACTGGAGAGTTTTTTGATGATGCAACTGCAACTTCTCTGCAAGAAATACTTCAAAACTTTGATCAAAAAAATTATACAAAAGAAGCCTGCCAACAGAGGGCTGCCGAGTTTTCTGAGGAGAAATTTACCACCGCAATCTCTGCGGTCGTAAACGCTTAATACCTACGAAGCTTTTGCGACCATCGCCCCACCTGCAACCATAAAGAGTGCGCCAATCAAAAGAAGTGGAACGTTCACTGCTTTCCATTCTGCAAAGATAGCGAACGCAAGAACCACAGAGACGAGTACTGCTCCACTATGAAATGGAACAATAGAAGAAACAGACGCTTTGTGAGCTACAAGAACATACGTAAACATAGAAATTCCAACTGCCCAGATAAGACCAGCTCCTGCTGCATACAATCCAGAAGTGACATTAAAAGATCTCTCAGCAATAACAAATAGTGCAACAATTCCATAAAGAATAACACCCACGCCAACACTAAATAAATAACTCGCGATATCTATCCCCTTGTCCATACTTGCCTTGGCAAGAACACCAGTAAGTCCAAAACAAAATGCAGGGATAATCCCACCGAGAAGAATAGCGAGATGTTGAGAATTCATAGTTCTTAAGAGAAAAAAGTACGTTTAAGAGAGAAGTTCATAAGCAAGTTTAGTGACCATGCGTCCTTTCGGAGTACGGTGAAGGTATCCGCACTGCATAAGGTACGGTTCATAGACATCTTCAAGTGTATCGATCTCCTCTGCAGTCGCAGCCGCCAATGTGGAAACGCCCACTGGTCCACCACCAAACTTTTCAATAACTGTTCTAAGTATCATGCGGTCTGTGTCATCAAGTCCTTTGTTGTCTATCCCAAGCTTCTTAAGCGTAGAGAGCACACGGTCCTTCGACACCACAGTTTCATCTTGTACCTGTGCGAAGTCTCGAACGCTACGTACAAGCCTATTAGCTATTCGCGGTGTTGCACGACAAGACAAGGCAACACTCCGTGCAGCTCCTGCATCCATCGTCACATCGAGAATTCCTGCAGTACGCTCAACGATTTGTTCCATTTCTATATCATTGTAAAACTGCAACTTAAAGTGATGACTAAAACGATCACGCAGTGGAGCACTGACAGAACCAATCTTTGTCGTAGCACCAACTAGGGTAAATGGCTTGAGGTCGAGCCGCATACTGCGAGCAGTTGGACCTTTACCGATGACAAGATCCAATGCAAAGTCTTCCATCGCGCTATACAGCACCTCTTCTATAGCTGGTCGCATACGATGAATCTCATCGATAAAGAGCACGTCCCCTTCTTCCAAGTTTGTAAGAAGAGACGCAAGGTCACCAGGCTTTTCGATAGCAGGACCAGATGTTGTTCGCATCTGTGATCCCATTTCTTTTGCAATGATGTGTGCAAGTGTTGTCTTTCCAAGCCCCGGAGGTCCATGCAAAATGGTATGCCCTAAAGACTCTGTTCGCTTTTTTGCAGCAGCAATGTACACGATCAAATGTTCTTTAATGGAACTCTGACCTACGTATTCCGCAAGATGTTTTGGTCGCAGTGTTTGCTCGAAGACTTCAGTCTCTTTCACTGTCTTTGCCTGCTGAACACTTGGTTCTTTTCGCTGTTGTCTTTTGATAGCCATAGAGGAAGACTATCATACCCTATAGTTTGGCTACCGAAAACTTTTAGAGATCTGTACAATGAAAATATAATGGCATCGAAAATGAAACTTACCACAGGGCTCTTAACATTCATGATACTCCTAGGGGTTGCAGATGCAGCCCTACTTGAAGGAATACCTGTGCAAGAAAAAAATGAGATAGCAATAGATGAATCAATAGCCAATCCAACTCCAACTCCCGCACTTCCAAACCCAACTGGAGGCGTGCGACGAGACCAGGGTCCAAATATTGCAGAAGTTTTAAAAAGGCGTCAGTTCACAATGAAAGAAACAAACGAGAAAATCATTCTCCAAAAAATTATTCCTACAGAAGAGGCAACACTTACGTCATATGTTCTTCTAAAAGATGGAGACCGTGCCGGAATGATTGCATGGACAAACTCATCGAAGGTAAAACAATACTATCTTGTTCTAAAGGAAGCGTTGCACAGTGCCTTTACAGCAGATGTCCAAGATTTACTGGATGAAACCCAAAGAAGAGAGGGCAGGCCTACACGAAATCTTCTCACATTCTTCGACCCAGGGCTCTTATCAGAGCGTGTTGTCTTTGTTCGTGTTCGAGAGCAGTTATATGAATTTCATATCCCAGAGGGCTCTTCAGACATAATATTCGACCTCATAGAGGAATTAACCAAATAAATATCCATAAATAGGCATTTCTCCTGATTATTCATTTGACTGACCTAAAACCATTACGTAGAGTATCGCAGCTATGGCTCTATTGAAAAAAACTATCAAAGTGCAAGCTCGCGGAGGACAAGCAAATCCTGCGCCACCACTCGGACCTGCCCTCGGACAGGCTGGAGTAGAGATTAATGCATTCTGTACACAGTTCAACGAACGAACAAAAGACCAGCAGGGTCAGCTGATTCCTGTTGTTATCCGTGTATTTGATGACCGTAGCTTCGAGTTCGACCTCAAACAGCCACCTGCAGCTTCAATGATTATTGAAAAGGCAAAGCTGAAGAAAGGAAGTGGTGAACCAAACAAGGACAAAGTTGGAAAGCTCACACAGGCTCAGCTTCGTGAAATCGCAGAAGCAAAGATGCCAGACCTTAATGCGATAAGCGTTGAAGGTGCTATGCAGATCATTGCAGGTACTGCACGTAGCATGGGTGTAACCATTGAATAATCAGGAGAAATCACTGAAAACAATACAAGAGCCGAGTGCTCTTTTTTTCTTATACTCCTACTGCAGCACGAAAATGTATTTCGGCAATAGTATTCGGAGCTCAAGCTTTGTACTCTATGTACACCTTTCCTCTAGATAACCTATGGTTGAAAACCCTCTCACAACAATTTTTGGATTTATCGGATCCTTCTACGGACTCGTTGTCCCCCTCTGTACACTATTCTTTCTTGCAATCTTATTCCTTGTAAGTATGAGTGTTCCTGGCGCTAAGCCTAAAGGAGTTGGCCAAGCGGTCTATACATACATCATGCACGGAACCAGTGTCCTACTAATGACTATTGGCGCATTGCCAACTGTGTTCTCTGTCTTTGCAGGTGTCGCCTACACGGGCCGCACGTACATTGCATTGCTTCTTGTTTTTGCCTGCGGAGGACTCCTCTTCCTTATGCAAGACCAGGAAACACACAACCTCGATAGTGCTTCGAAGTCTGTGCCAGAAGCTCTCTATATGACAACACTCAAAGTCATTGGAAACCTTCTCGCTGTTCTTTCGACTCTTTCGATCTTCCTGAGCATTGTTCTTGCATCATTCCAGCCAGGATGGTGGGTTACACCATTTGTCCTCTTACTCTACGGACTACTCCTTAGCTGGTGTACTCGTGGGTCTCATGACTGGGAACTCTTCAAGACTATGCAAATAACTGCTGCTCCTGCAAAATCTGTCTCTTCTAAGCCAAAAGCAAAGAAGGCTCCTGCGAAAAAGAAGAAAGTAGCACCAAAACGAAAGAAGCGTTAAAAGAGCCTCAAATCGAACTTTAAAAGCAATTGAGTCCTCTCAGTTGCTTTTTTTAGTGTATTTCTTGCGATTGGGCCAAGTACGCAGCATACTGGCGTTTTAGTGGGAGCCCTTCGGCAAGCGTCGGGTGTTTGCACCACTTTCCCCCCTATCATTATGACTAAGACTACTACGTCTATCTCCACTCGTAAGCGTGGAAAGAAATATGAAGAAAAAGCAGCACTCGTCGACATGGAAAAGAAATACACTGTCGAAGAAGCTGCCGAGCTTTTAACAAAAGTAAGCCCATCAAAGTTTGATGCAACCGCAGAAATCCACATCAAGATCAATGCAGATACAACACAAGCAGACCAGCTTGTTCGTACAACAGTAGCTCTTCCACATGGAACAGGTAAGACTGTACGCATCGCTGCATTCGTTCAAGACGACCAAGCAGATGCTGCGAAGAAAGCAGGTGCAGATATTGCAGGTATCTCTACACTCCTCCCTCTTGTAGAGCAGGAAAAGCTAGATTTCGATATTGCCGTTGCTAGCCCAGACGTTATGAAAGAGCTTGGTAAGGTTGCAAAGATCCTTGGACAACGTGGACTGATGCCTAACCCTAAAGCAGGAACCGTAACCCAAGACATTGCAAAGACTATCGACGAACTTAAGAAAGGACGTATCGAATGTAAGATGGACAAGCAAGGAATCATCCATGCTGTCTTTGGAAAAGTATCATTCGGTGCTGCAAAGCTTCAAGAAAACTATGAAGCGCTCCTTGCTGCTCTTAACGAAGCAAAGCCAGTTGGAATTAAAGGAGTCTACATCCAAACTATTACGATTACTCCAAGCATGGGTCCTGGAATCAAAGTACTCGTAAACTAAGCGGTCAATATAGACCGCACTTCATCAACAGATTCAACGCGTACTAACAGTGCACGTTTTTCTGATGCTCCGTCTATCCCCTTAACGTAACTCGCCAAGTGACGACGCATTTCAAACATTCCCCTCTTCTGCCCTTTCACTTCTACTGCAAGCTCACAGTGGTTTAAGATAAATGGAATTTTTTCCTCAAAGGACATTGTTTTCACCGTCGGCTCTCCGGGTTCTTTTCCGTGAATAAGGGCATCACAGATATCTTTCATAAGCCAAGGGTTTCCAAATGTCCCCCGTCCAGCCATGACACCGTCAAGATTACCGAGCTTATCAACTGCATCCTCGGCAGTGTAGATATCTCCATTTCCAATAACAGGCACTGAAATGTTTTTCTTGAGCTCATATATCGGCTCCCAGTCTGCCTCGCCACCAAACTTCCCCTCATACGTGCGACCATGAATAGCAAGTGCATCTGCACCATTATCTACAAGCCCCTGACAGAAGGGAACAAGATTATCGATACAATCCCACCCGAGCCGTGTTTTTACACTAACGGGGATAGATACGTGCTTTTTTGTAGCCTCTACTAACCGTTTAGCAAGATCTGCATTTTTTATAAGGGCAGATCCATGACATGACGATACGACCTTTGCTGCTGGGCATCCCATATTAATATCGATACCACTCGCACCCATCTCTTCTATAACCTTTGCTGCGGACAAAAAATGCTCTGGATCTTTTCCAAAGACCTGCACAATAAATGGAAATTCAATCTCTTTATCAAAACTCAGCATCCCCATAGTTTTGCGCGCCCCATAGTGAATTGCATCTGTTGAAAGAAACTCTGTATAGACAATAGTCTCTGGGGCAATTTTTTTGATTAACTGCCGGTACGACGCATCGGTAACACCTGCCATTGGGGCAAGGGCTACAAAAGGCCGAGGGTATGAATTCCAGTTAAATTCCATAAGAAGCAGTATAAGAATACAACATTTTGGCATTGTAAAGCCAGAAAGAACCACAAAGATCGCTATTCATGGCACCATAGGGGCACATGCTTGATTTCTTTCTCGACCACATCGTTCCAATTGCTCATGCTCAAGGAGCTCTTATTACGTCTGGCATTCCAGGATGCGACTTCGCAACGGGTAATATTAACCCTGGCGAATGTATTCCTAGCTTCATCGCCCATGTCATCAAATGGGTATTTGGCTTTGCAGGTTCTGTCTGCGTCATCATGATTATGTTTGGTGGCTACGAAATTGTTGCAGGAAATCTGCCCGGAGGTAGTAGTGAGTCTGGTAAGAACCGTATCACATGGGCTATTATTGGTTTTATACTGGCGGCAACGTCTTTCTTTATTATGGACTTCATCATTGCAGCAATTGCTGGATAACCCTTCCACCTCAATCCTATGGTAAATAAGAAACAAGATGCATTTACTTCTATCCGTGTCATCGGACAAAAAGCACAACGCATTATTCAAAAAGCAAAAGGTAATACGCCAGCCGAGCCAAAGAAAAAAGTATCCAGGCCTGCTCCTGCAAAAAAAGTAGATGAGGTGATCATGCATATCTCTTCAACAAGTGTCGGTCGTGGTGCATTTACCATTCTCGCAATTGTAGCAGGAACAGCAGTGGTATACCGATTGCGTGACAAGCTTCTTCTTCTACTACTTGCGCTCTTTATTGCAGCAGTGGTTGATCCAAGTGTGGAAGCTATGCAACGAAAAGGTTTTCCTAGGGCAATCGCTATTCTTTTGCATTACTTCTTGGCGATCTTCGCAATACTGTTTTTGCTTCTGTCATTCATTCCAATTATTGCAGAACAGATCCAAGGTATTGCCATTATTATTTCTGCAGAAGTAGACAGCTTCCTATCAAATCCTCAAATTGACCTCCCTCTTATTAAAGATGACTTAAACTTACGACTAACGATACTCGTGCAGTCGACCCTTCAAAACCTTTCCATTAACGAGTTCGCAGACGCACTCGCTCAGTTCGGACAGAATCTTTCAACCGCTGCTCAAGGCGGCGTACGGTTTGCAACAAGAATTGCTGGTGGCGTTGTAAACTTCTTTATTTCAACTCTTATTGTTCTCGTTCTGGCATTCTTTATTCAGATGGAGAAAGAAGATATCTTCAAGTGGCTCAGAGGATTCTTCCCTAGCCGCTTCCGTACATACCTCGACAACAAGTCAGAAGCTGTACACAGTAAAATTGGACAATGGGCACGCGGAGAAATGCTCCTCATGCTTTCAATCTTTGTCCTCACACTTATCGCACTCATCATTCTACAGATGCCATACGCACTAACACTTGCTGTTCTTGCTGGGTTCTGTGAATTCATTCCTGCTATCGGACCATTCATTGCTGCAGTCCCTGCAGTGCTTATTGCATTTACTCAGGAAGGATTCGTTGTAGGGTGTATCGTCACTGGTGTGTACTACGTTATTCAGTGGTGTGAAAACAATCTACTCGTTCCTCTCATTATGAAAAGAGCTGTAGGACTCTCTCCTATCGCTATTCTCTTTGCAATGCTTGTAGGAGTGTCATTTCCAGATACCATACATCCTGTCCTTGGAATCATGCTAGCTGTCCCTACAACGACCATTATGAGCATCTTCCTTGATGACTGGCGTAATACGAAGAATTGATAACAATACTTGCCAAACCACTATTTCGCTACATTTACTAGGCTTCTGTCACTGCACAGATGCCTAGTTTTTTGGTAAGATATCTAGAACATTTCTATTGCATTGGCACTCCTTATGATAGAGTGCTAGTCCCCCCTACTTGTATGCACCCCTTCGATCGTTTCACTCCTAATGCTAAACTCGCACTGCAGATTGCAGAGCAAGAAGCAAAGAACTTAAAAAGTGACTACATTGGTTCCGAGCACTTACTACTTGGACTCCTTTCTATTCCAAAGTCCCTAGGATTTTCTATCTTTACAGGAGCTGGAGTCACACAAGAGAACGTACGCATACTCATGAAGTCTATGACGACTCCGAGTATTGAGGACAAGCATGTAAAGCATGGCCTATCGACGTACCTTCATAATGTTATCGAACAAAGCGTGATCACTGCTCACAAGTTCCGTCATGCAAATGTTGGAACAGAGCACCTTCTTCATTCTTTGGTATCTACTGGAAAAAATGCAGCAACAATCCTCTTGGAACAAATGCAAGTAGACCCAGAAGATCTCAAAGCTCATGTTGAAGAAATGTTTGGACAGATCTCTCAGTTCAAACAGCAGGGGCGTAATATGGAACAGTCTCTTGAGTCATTCTTCCAAGGGCTACAAGGAACCATTGTTGGTATGCAAGGTGGTGGTGGAATGATTGCGAATGAAACAGATAGCATCAAGTCGAAGAAAGGTGGAAAAAGCAAAACACCAGTACTCGACTACTTCACAGACGACCTTATTGAACGTGCAAAAGAAAAGAAGCTCGATCCGATTATCGGACGAGACGGAGAGATCGAACGCATGATTCATATCCTTAATCGTAAAACAAAAAACAACCCCGTTCTTATTGGAGAACCAGGTGTCGGTAAAACTGCCATTGTCGAAGGGCTTGCTCAGCAAATTTGCCAGGGCACTGTTCCCTCTTCATTGCGCAACAAGCGCGTGCTTATGCTGAACATGGGCTCACTTATTGCAGGAACAAAGTACCGTGGTGAATTCGAACAACGTTTCGATGACATTATTAAAGAAGCTTTACAGAGCGAAAATGAAATCATTCTCTTTATTGATGAAATCCACACAGTGGTCGGTGCAGGTTCTGCAGAAGGATCTCTCGATGCTGCAAACATCCTGAAGCCTGCCATGAGCCGAGGAGCTATCCAGGTTATTGGAGCAACAACACTCGATGAATACCGCACTATCGAGAAAGACCGTGCACTAGAGCGTCGCTTCCAATCTATTACTGTCGACGAGCCTTCAAGCACAGACGCTATCGAAATCCTTAAGGGGATCAGGTCTAGCTTTGAAGAATTCCATAACATTGAAATTACAGATGATGCGATAGAGTCTGCAGTTAACCTCAGTAAGCGCTACCTTGCAGACCGATTCCTTCCAGACAAAGCAATCGACGTTTTGGACGAAGCAGCTGCAGGACGAAGTATTCAAGAGATGGATGCAAACCCAGAACTAAAAAAACTAGAAGACAAGCTAGAAAAGCTCGTCGCAAAGCAGCAGATTTCTGTCAAAGAACAGAAGTATCACACAGCACTAAAGCTAAAACAGGAACAGCAAAACCTTCAGGAAGAAATCAACCAGATGCGTGCTGCAGCAGACGGTGACAAGCGTACTCCACTTAAAATCGACGGAGACGACATTGCACATATCATTGGTCGCATGACTGGTATTCCTGTGACAAAGCTTCTCAAGTCTGATAAGAAGCGTCTGCAAAACCTTGAAGTCATCATGCGTAAGCATGTTGTAGGACAAGATGACGCGATTAAGAAAGTTGCTCGTGCAATCAGGCGTTCACGTATCGGTATTGGAGATACAAAGCGCCCTATTGGCTCTTTCCTCTTCCTAGGACCAACTGGTGTCGGAAAGACCGAACTCGTCCGTACGATAGCCAGTGAAGTATTTAACCGTGAAGATGCACTGATCAAAATTGATATGTCTGAATTCATGGAGCGACACAACGTTTCCCGACTTGTTGGTACAAGTGCTGGTTATGTCGGATACGAAGAGGGTGGTCAGCTCACAGAGGCAGTAAGGCGTAAGCCATACTCTGTCGTTCTATTTGATGAGATCGAAAAGGCTCACCCAGAGTTCTTCAACATCCTTCTGCAGATTCTTGAAGACGGTGTGCTCACAGATGCACAAGGTAAGGCAGTCGACTTCCGAAATACAATTATTGTCATGACCAGTAACATCGGAGCAGAGAAGCTTACAAGGCAAGCAGCAAAGATCGGTTTTAAACTTGAAGAAGATGCAAAGGCAGAAGAAATGGCCTACGAAGAGAAAAAGGCAGAAGTAATGAAAGAGCTCAAGTCTAACCTTCGACCAGAGTTCATCAACCGTATCGACCACATCATGGTGTTCAATGCTCTAGACCAGAATACAATCCGTAAGATCGTAAAGATGCACATCGAAATTCTGACAACCCGTCTTAAGGCAAAGGGCTTCAGCATGGAAATAGATCAGAAGGCAATCAACCTCCTAGCCGAACACGGCTTCGACCCTGAATACGGAGCTCGCCCAGTGCGGAGAGTTATCCAGGAACGCATCGAAGATGAAGTTGCAGAACATATCCTCAAGGGCATATTCGAGCCAGGAGACACCATTCGTGTCGTTACAAAGGGTAAAGATAAGCTCGATTTCCTCCACGGAGACCACCAAAGCGTAAAAGAAAAGACCTCTGAGAAGAAGGATGCTTCAGTAAAGGCTTCATAGAGCCATTTTTGCTCGAAATATAACTTCAGTATAATTCTTAGAAAAAGCAAGATGGTGACGGTTAAAAGAAAAGCCAAATTATGGTATAATTAACTGATTCACACAAAAATACATGACTATAGACCCAGTTAAAATTCCACAGAACGTATACGTTGAAGACCGCATCATCGGTCCGGTAACGCTACGCCAAATTATGATCATCCTTGGTGGTGCTGGAATCAGTTATGCTATTTGGGCAGGAATGCAGTCTGCAGGAACGGTCTCTGTCTTTCAAGCAGGAATTGCATGGACCCCATGTGGTATTGCAGTGCTATTCGCATTCGTAAAAATTAATGGAATCAGTCTTTTTCGTATTACCCTCCTCGCTATTGAACGAGTGAACAAGCCATCTCGTCGAACATGGCAACCGCGCCAAGGTATCTACGTTAACTTTATAACGAAGGCCCCAGCAAAAAGTAACAAAGATATGCGAATGAAAGAAGAGCAAAAGCAAAACACCGAGATCGAAGAGCTCAGTCGCGTTCTTGACCAAGGTCCGCCAGAGTCAGCACTAGCAGACTTAACGGAAGAAGATGGCCAACCCTCTTTGAATGTAAGGCCTGCATCTAGTAAGCCCGTAAAGCGTGAGAAGATCAGTGCAGATACATCGAATGGCGCATCAGTAGATGATGTTACACATACAAAGACCAAAGCACCTCCAAAGGGAGGATTACTCAGAGACATTATCCCACCTCCTTCACATGCCTAAGAAAATTAAAGATACCGTTCGCAAGCGGTCAAAAAATCCAAAGGCAGCTGTCCAGAGGTTCATTCCAATCTCTGAGATCCGCAACGACACTGTGATCCTCAAAAAAGGAGGAATGCGTGCAGTGCTAGAGGTAAGTGCGCTCAACTTTAACCTAAAGAGTGAAACCGAACAGCAGGGTATTATTTCTGGATACGAAGCATTTATTAATACGGTAAACTTCCCTATTCAGATTCTTGTTCGATCAACACGAGTAAACATCGACCCATACATCGAACAGATTAAAGGTCATGCAAACAAACAAGAAAACGAACTTCTGCAAATGCAGACAGAGTCTTACGCTACGTTTATTGAAAAGATTGTTGAAGTAGCAGACATTATGCAAAAACAATTCCTAGTCGTTGTCCCCTTAGATGACTCCGAGGAAAAGAAGTCTTCTATCTCTCAGCTCTTCTCTTGGCTTGGTATTGACGATTCATCAAGTAAGATAAACTTCCGCCGAAAGTACTTCAGCGAGAAGTCTGTAAAGCTCAAAGACAGAGTAAACCTTGTAGAATCTGGACTTCATAATATTGGTCTTATGACAAAGCGACTCAGCACAACAGAGCTAATCGAGCTCTATTACGAGATCTACAACCCAAAAACCAGCCAGGAGCAGAAGCTTCCAAAGGACTTGAATATCAATCCTCTGCAGATTTAAATAGATTAAGAGGCTTTTTCTTGACTAGATAGCCCAGAAACTGGAAAATAAGCCAGTATTCCTATTTGTTGCTCGTGCAAGGGCATTTGGAATCTTCCATTTTTATTCTTCCCACTTGCACCCATTCTTTATTATGGCTAAAGCAAAACAAGCAAAAGTATCAGCTGTCATGGACAAATTGCTCCAAGACGCACCACAACCCCTCTCTGTAAAACCAGGAGAAGCAGTAAAAGGAGATGTTGTTTTCCGCGGAAAAAACAAGCTTCTCATTGATATCAATGGAATCGCTGTTGGAATCGTATCCGGCCGTGAACTCCGTGATTCTTTCAATACATTCAAAGACCTAAAGGTAGGTTCTGAAGTAATAACTATGGTTCTTGAAGAAGAGAACAACGAAGGAATGATCGTTCTTAGCCTCCGAATGGCTAGTCAGCAAAAAGCATGGGATACATTCCACGAGCTTGTTGATACAGAAGGAACAATGACATTCGTGCCACAAGAAGCGAACAAAGGAGGTCTCCTTGCAAACATTGATGGAATTCGAACATTCCTCCCAGTATCGCAGTTGGCACCTGTTCACTACCCTCGTGTAAATAACTCCGACAGTAGTGAAATTATCAGCCGACTACAGCAGTACATTGGACACAAGTTCACTGTAAAGATCATCACTATGGATGAAGAATCAGGAAAGATTGTTGTGTCAGAGCGCGAAGCAATGGCAGAAGAGAGGTCTAAGTCTCTAGAGTCGCTAAAGATCGGTGACGAGAAAGAAGCAATGGTAACAGGAATCGTAAAGTTCGGACTCTTCGCAGCATTCGACGGACTAGAAGGACTTGTTCACATCTCTGAAATTGCATGGGGTCACGTCAAAAACCCAGCAGAACACGCGAAGGTTGGCGATAAGGTTCGTGTAAAGATCATTGGTGTAGAAAGCGACAAGCTCAGTCTATCTGTTAAGCAGCTAACAAAGGACCCATGGGAAGAGATCGCAGAGCGATACCCCGTTGGAAAGAAGGTACAAGGATCTGTAGTCCGTTTCGCTGACTACGGAGCATTCCTTCGCCTTGAAAGAGACATCAACGGTCTCGTACACATGACAGAGATCGCACACTCTAAGGTACAAGATCCTTCTGAAGAGCTTACTATCGGACAGAAGGTAGATGCTCAAGTTATCAATGTTGATATCAACGAGCGTCGTATCGGACTTTCTATCAAAGCGCTTAAGCCTATCGACAAAGAGACTCTTGCAAAGATGAAGGAGCAAGAGAAAGAAATGGCTGAAGCGAAAGAAGAGAAGCCTGCAAAGAAAGAGAAGGCTGAAAAAGTAGAAGAGCCAGCTCAAATGGCTATCGAGGTTGAAGGCGAGGTCGCTGGAGACTTTGTCGCTTCAAAGACTGGTAAGAAATACTACGCCGCAGACTCTGCAGCTGGTAAGAAGATCAAAGAAGAGAACCGTGTCTACTTCAAAACAGAAAAAGAGGCTGAGGCAGCAGGATTCAGTGCATAATCATGCGTTAAACAAAAAAGGCCTAAGGGAAACCTTGGGTCTTTTTTTTATAGTGACTGCTGGCTCAGAAAATGCAGATGTAAGAAGAAGACTTCCTGTCCTCCATCTTTACCGCAATGAAACTTTAACTGGTATCCATCTATCCCCTGCTCAGTAGCGAACTCTTTCGCTGCCTGAATAAGTTTTGTTGGTACATGCGCTGTCTGGTCTGTGATATCGATAATAGATGAGACAAAGTCTTTCTCTAGCTTGGCAATGAATAGAATATGAGTAGGTGCCTGAGGATGAATATCCTTAAAGCCTAGAACTTCATCTGTGTCGTAGACAATGTCTGCAGGAATCTCCCCTGCGATGATCTTATGAAAAATGGTTGGTTGCATGTGCCGAGACTACCGAAAGTCTCTGAAATCAGCAAATTTGGGTCTCTAGAGGGCTCTAGAGTCCAGTCTAGATTGCTATTTTGGCCAAAATATGAGAAAATAGAAGGGTATGGTCAACCCATCAGGAAGCATCGAAGAAGGCCCAAAAACACAAGAATCAGCAGAGGCAAAGCATCTTGTTGTGACACAGCCCGATAAATTCCAAGGTCTCCTTGAGACTATTTCTTTGATGGATAAAGTCAGTGAAAGACTCGGTGAAGATAGCTCTCGCGACATGGGTAGCGATGGTAGTGGTGCAAAGTCTAGCCAAGGTGATGACGGCACAACCTCTACTCGCGCAGCAGCAATCGCAAACATTCCAGATACTCCAGAGATGCGAAAAAGCCTAGGAGCATACATCCAAAAAGAAATTAAAGTGCTTCGTAAGCAAGCACGGAAGAAGAAGTTTCATGCATCGAAGCCTGGGTCTGCACATCAGATTAATGATCTGTATAGCAAGATCCGCAGACTAAACACGCTCTTCACAGAGCTTATGGAAACATCTGTTGATGCACTAAAAAGACTCTTCATCAAAGTCTTCATCGATAAGCAAACTCTTTAGTACGGACGCTGTGCAGTTTGAATGCGCAGTACTATATCTGCAACGATGTCTCCCAGTACTGGGATCCAGTCGATACTTGAAAGTAGAGCAATGATAAGTGGAACAATCAAAGAGATCGCAACAAGAATACCAAGACCATAGACAATTCCTCTCAGGAATCCCATCCACAAATACTTCCCTGGTTCGTAATGATCCGAAAGGGTTTTCATATGCGTATCCAACTGACGAATTGCTTTCGTCAGATCTTGTTCGTCATTAATTTTCTTAACTGGCATAGGGAGGCGTGATTATTTTTTCTTCTTTGCTTTCGTCTTCTTAGCACTCTTCTTTGGCGCTGACCCTTGTGTATCCATATACTTCACAATTCCTTCAAGGATATGATCAGCAACATTCATAGGTTTCATGATGACTTCCTGAATTTCATTCGTAATAGTTTCGATACGATGAAGTACTTTTCGGATACCAACAGTGATGAAAAGAATGTGGTAAAGGACCACAATCAGGAGAACCGCGACGGTTATTTCCAAATACTGAAAGACATCTGTGAGGGTTACGACTGTTTCCATAGTATACTTAGAATACACTTTGGCTATCCAATGCGCAATCTAGCACGCAACATCTGGCACCTTCCCCGCAAGGCAATTTCTGAACTGATTAGTCTGTATCAACATACCCTCTCCCCTGACCATGGGCCGCTGAAGGGGCTTTATCCCTATGGATACTGCCGCCATGAACCAACATGCAGTGTGTACTGCAAAGAGGTCGTGGAAAAGCGTGGTGTCGTCCTAGGCATACCACTCTCCCTTTGGCGGATACTCAGCTGTAACCCCTTTGCGAAGCCCTCTGAAAAGAAACTAGAAAAACTAGCTTCTGAGGCTTCACAATAGCCTCGTACCTGCGTATTATCTGTTAGCTCAGCCAAGCGGGTATAGTACAATGGCTAGTACGTCGGCCTTCCAAGCCGAACATACGGGTTCGATTCCCGTTACCCGCTCCA
>JABJGX010000074.1 GCA_018662075.1 Candidatus Peregrinibacteria bacterium
AAAGACTTACAAGAAGGACTGATCCGCTTTATTGGAGAACCAGAGACTAGACTCGAACAAGATGCTCTACGTCTACTGCGAGTGATTAGGTTTAGAGCACTCATAGACGGCCAGTATCATCCAGATACCTTCAAAGCATTACACGCAAAAGCAAAGAGTGTAGCAATACTATCTGGAGAACGAAGAGTTCGAGAGCTCCAAAAGATACTACTAGGACCGCGTCCAGAAATCGCTTTTGAAGACCTTTGGGAGACAGATGTCATAGAGCACCTTATTCCAGAGCTTCATGCCTGCAAGGGCGTTGCACAGCCAAATAGCGCCCACAAAGAAGGGGATGTATGGAACCACACAATGCAGGTTATTGCTTCATTTACTGAAGATCACGGTGCAGATACCAGATGGGCAGCGCTTCTTCATGACATTGGAAAGCCCGCAACATTTTCTATCGACGAAGAACGCATCAAATTTAACGAGCATGCTAAAAGGGGAGGGGAGATCGCGTCTGCTATTTTCGATAGACTTCAGTTCTCTCGTAAACGAAATGATAAAATCTGTTGGATCATAGAACACCACATGATGATGGGAACATTTGAAACATTGGATGACAGCAGAAAAGCTCATTGGTACTACCATCCGTGGTTCATAGAGCTGCTTCAGGTATTTTGGCTGGATATTGCAGGAACCACACCATCAGAATTCGATTTCTATGAAAGTATCATCAAAGACTACAACGCTTTCCTAGACTCAAACCCTCGTCCAAAGAAGGCTCTGCTATCTGGTGAAGACATTATGGAAGCACTTGGCATAGAACCTGGCGTTGAAGTTGGTCGTATTCTCAAAGAGCTAGAAAAAGCACAGGTAGAGAAGACCGTTACAACAAAAGCAGAGGCGCTAGAGTTTATAAAGAAGTAGGTGGTGCGCCAGGAGGGATTTGAACCCTCGACCTCCGGTTTATAAGTCCGGGGCTCTAACCAACTGAGCTACTGGCGCATTGAACAGATTGTATATCAGTGATGCGCGTATAGACATACAAAAAAAGACGATCCGAGGACCGTCTTTATATATTCTTATGTAGGTGATTACTTCTCTTCGCTAATAACAACTGTAAGGTCTTCCTTAAGGCCTCCAACCTCAACGTTTGCTGTGAACTCTCCAATAGCCTTAATCTGCTCTGGAATAGAGATAGAAGCCTCATCGATCTCGATTGAGTGCTGATCTCTTAGAGTGTCTGCAATAAGCTGTTCTGTGATAGCTGCGTACAGCTTTCCAGTCTTTGTAGCTTTCTTTGCAAGGGTAATGCTCTTACCAGAAACTGCAGATGCTGCAGCTGCCTTAGAGTCTAGCTCTGTCTGTCTTTCGACAGCACGCTTACGGATAATCTCCGCGTAACGACGACGTACTGTAGGTGTCGCAATCATTGCCTGACGGCGTGGAAGAAGGCAGTTTAGAGCGTATCCATCTCCTACGAGAAGTAGATCGTCTTTCTTGCCAATGCCTGGGATATCTGTGAGGAGTAAAACTTCCATAATGATTTTTTATTAAATAGTAAACTTAAAAGCCGAGAGATTTTAGGCAACTGAAGCCCTGACGTCAAGGGTAAAGTTCTCTTCACACCACAAAAAGATGTAAAAAGCAACGTATTTGGCCCAAATAGGCTCATAAATTACAATGAAGTGAAAATCCAAGGGAAAAATGACCACCAGCTCTTTCCAGGCTTAAAGATCTTCTCTTCCTTTAAATACCAATTATGAATAGTAGTAAATCGGTCAGAGTGAAGACTCAGCGACTCAAGCTCTATACCTTTAACTTCTTCATGATAGGCAAATGCGTATTGCGGACTATAGAGGAAGATAGCGGGAACATCTTCTTTCAGCACATCTTGAAGTTCACTGAGGGCGTCCAGGCGTTCTTTGTCGTCTCCTGTTTTACGAATGACTTCTAAAAGACCATCAGCAGCAATAGAAGAATACTGGCTAAGATTGTATGCATCGATACGTAAATCGAACTTACTATCAGTTAACTTCTGAATCCCGGCACTGTGCCAGTACGGATAGCTATCCAAGTTGTCGAGAAGGGACTGACCAAAGAGCAACATATCGTATTCACGAGACACGAGCTTGTCTTCGAACTCCTGTCTGTTCTTTGGGATCACGACACTCACATGCACTCCGAGCTTCCCCCATTCTTCTGCAATGAGGTTGGCAACCGTCTCATACTGGGGAGGACTAGGACTTGTCAGTAGTGTCAGTGAGAGTTTGTCATTATGAGAATTGATACGAATATCAAATGGGTCTGTGGTTAAACGACGACGCAAGTTTCCTTTCTCCATGTATAAGTCTGCAACAGTAATGCTTTTTTCAGGTTCTGTTTCTCCCTTTCGAGTCTGTATAAACATCTCAAGAAAGTCCTGTTCTATAGATGCACGTTTGTATGCCCTGTCATCTGCAGTACGCCAGACATAGAAAGAGTCGATAGGGGTTCCATCCTCCTCCTGAAGCCTCACAAGGTTGTCACCAATGACCAATGCTCCTGTTCCTCCATGTGTCGGAAGAGCTGCAATCCAGTGTTCTGGATTCTCTGGGTGCTCAGAAATAGGCAATCCATTCAATGTAGACCCTATAGGAGCATCAACAATAGATCCTGTTACTGCAAGAATTGCCCCTGTATCAAGTAGTACTATCGGAGATATTTGGAGTGCTCCGAAAGTATTTGCCTCATGCTTTTCAAGAAGTCTTTGCAGGCGAACTTTCTCGGGAAGGTTCCAATCCGACTCGAAGAATGCACCTTGTGCAGCTTCTGGGTCGTACTGATAACGCCAGTCTGTAAGATCGAGCTCTAGAAGGGGAGTATCAACAACCAAGATTTCATTAATAGTATCAACAATGCGTTGCTTGTCTGTTGCCTTCTGAAGGCCTATACGAAGGTTTTTATCCTGGAGAATTGTCTTATCAAGGTTAAAGAACAATGCGACGTACTGTGGCAATGCGTATTGTTCTGCTTTAAACCGACGAGGAATAAGGTTATCGCCAGCTTCGTCCTGAGGAACATTTCGAACTGCATCGAGGTTCCGAATATCTGAAAGGAGAGTGGAATAATCTGGGAAAATGCGGAAGATCACCTGGTTTAACCGGTGGTCTGGTGACATTTGTCGTTCGAATCTTTCAAGAGTGATCTCTGTTGAGAGTTCTGTCTGTACCAAGCTCTTAAATGCATATGGGCCAGCACCTATAGGATGAAAGGCAAAGTCTAGTACTTGGTCGAACTTTGAAACCGGCACTCCTTCAAATGGACGAGCAGGCATCAGTCCGAGTGTTAAGTTGCTCGCAAAAAAGCTATATGGCTCCTCTAGTCGGAACTGCACTGTTCGATCGTCAATCTTATCCAGTGTCACACCTAGGAAGTTCTGCCTAAGGATTTGGTTTGGAAACTTGATGTCTTGAATAGATTCATACGTAAACAAAATATCATCTGATGTAACTGGATGAGGATTTTCAACGGTATGGTCATGCCATACAAGTCCTTCTTTCAGCTTTACAGTATACGTCTGACCCTCGTTACTGACCCGAAGTGTCGCAAGGTCTTCTTTAATCTTCTTTGCAACAGGGTCGTACTTTAATAGCCCTGAAAAGACTAAAGACACAATGTCTCTGTTCACATCATTCGTAACCGTAAACCACGGCACAAGAGGCTGCATACTTCCAACAGAGCCTTCTATATATGTACCACCTTCAGATGGGACAACGACAGTATTTGCAATATGAAACTTACGCGTAAGAATAAGAAGGGTAATCAGAAAAACAAAGGCAGACAAAGCGAGCAATTTTCTATGCCCTATGCGTTTTAGTTTCATATTCACGGGAACAGTATACCACTAATACACGTACCAACGAATAATTGAGAGTGCAAAAAATGCAACGCTCAAGTAGATGGATGCTTTGTAGATTAGCTTTTCAGCACCTCTTCTTTGGACAACGTTTGTTGTTCCAGATCCACCGAATGTAGCTGAAAGACCAGATGCTCGTGACTGCATAACGATTGTTATAATCAGGAGGATAGCGATGATGGAGTGTAGGATTTCTAGCATAATAGTGATTGTGTACATTGGTATTAGATGGCTTGCCACGCGTAGCTTAGCAAGCAAGTGTGTTATAGCCCCACTACGCCAAGGCTTCGCGGGGCACACTTCGCTAAGCGAAGTGTGGCGTGCCACGCGTAGCTCTCAATAGAGAGCGAAGTGTGGTGGGCGCAGAGGGAGTCGAACCCCCGACCCTCTCGGTGTAAACGAGATGCTCTAGACCAACTGAGCTATGCGCCCGAAGTGGACATATAATACTAATATCTAGCCAAAATTCAACAATTTCCACTAAATAGGGGGATTTGGAGTGTTTGATATACTTGACATATATTCATATAATCATTATAGTCATATCCTTTTTGTTACCCACTATGAATATGAGTATTGCTTGTTGCACGTCTAGAACACGAATGCTTGGACTCCTGAGTCTTAGCGCCCTCATCGTAACTATGCTTCATAGTATAGTGGCAGAACTCCCAACGGAGTCTGTATCTGCTGTATTCACTGAATGCGCAGATGGTATCGATAATGACCATGATGGTCTGACAGACTACCCACAAGACCCACAGTGTCTTTCACTTCATGATGACAGTGAAGGTCCAACTGGTCGTGGACTATTTGTATCTGTTAGCGACGGTCTAACAACTGTTGCCCCTAACGGACACATGACATACACCGTTTCTCTTCGCACAGAACGTGAAGAGCCAATGGTTGTTGATGTCTTCTTCCAAATGCCACACCAGACAAACTTCCTCAATGCATCAGACGGAGGAGACAAGAATGAAGAAATTATCGTATGGAGAAACGTATCTGTTTATCCAGGTAAACTTCGACCACTCTACGTAAATGTAAACGTAACTCCTCATGCCAAAGAAAATCTTCTCCTTGTTGCAGAGGCTGCTTCTGAAGGAGAAAAGTCTACAGACACAACACGTGTAGAACTAAGCGAGTCAGATAGAGTTCACGAACTACCAAAGATGAAAGTATCTGTAACTGACGGACTAAAGTACGCACAACCAGGTGAAGTACTAAACTACGTTGTTGCAGTAAGAAACCCTACAAACGAGGAACGAACAGTAGACTTGCGACTGCAGATTCCTACAGATACAGATGTCGAGTACGTTTCTGGAGACCACACAAGTAACCGTCAAGCGATCACTTGGAGCGACCAGAAGATTGGACCACTTGGTTCACGTGAGTACAAAGTAACAGTACGAATCGACCACAACGCAGAAGAGTTCTACATGATCCGTACACACGCATCAGTAGGAGCTGCAAAGGCAACAGATACGACATCTGTTCATACTGGAATACTTCCTACATCTATTCTTGTATCAACGACAGACGGACTAGACCAGATCGTTCCAGGAGCTCTTGTAACATACGATATCGCAGTCGATAACGTATCAAACCAGCTCGCTACAGAAGTAGACGTAAATAATGCATTGCCTAACCACCTAGAGTTCGTAGACGCTTCTGAAGGAGGATACTGGACAGGTAAGAACGTACGATGGGAAGGTCTCACAGTTGCCCCTAACGGAAACAGAATGCTCAGAGTAACTGGACGTGTCCGAAGTGATGCACCACTTGGTGAGCGTCTTCGAAACACAGTATCTGTTAACGACTTCGAAGCTGTCGACTACACTCACGTAGGAGACACTATTGCAGGCGCTGGGCTTACTCAGCCAGGAAACGTGCTTATCACAAAGCGTGCAGACAGAAGCGAAGTACAACCAGGTGACACAGTGTCATACACTGTATCTCTTAGAAATACGACTGATAAGACACTCCACAACATTCTTGTCGAAGACAAGATGGACTCACCACATGTACGTATTACCAATGCTAACTCTGGTCTATCTGATGGAACAAACGTTTCATGGATGATCGATTCACTTGCTCCTGGTCAGGACTGGTCTATGACATACGATGCTCAGATTGACTACCGTGCTCCACACGGAGTAACAGTACCAAACGTTGTAACCGTAAGCGGAGACGGAATGGAAACAATCTCTCTTACAGAGCGTATCTACACTTCAGAAATTGGAGTGATCTCTAACTTGCCACCAACAGGGGCAGCATTCGACGCTCTATTCCTAGGCCTTACAGGACTCCTTGGAGCAGGTCAGACACTTGCACAGAGACGAAAGCTACTAAAACTTGTATAGAAGACTGAAAAGAAAACGAGGACTGCGAGGATATTCCTCGTAGTCCTCGCAGTCATTGTAGTCCTGTGGTCAACTAGCTCAACGAGTTTAGTATCTCTGACATCAGATCGACGATCAATGAGAAATCAAGATCGAAAGGAATATCGAGAAGCTTTGCAAGGAATGCAACAATAAAGAATGCAAGGAAAGATACAAACAATCCAATAATTGCAAAACGGATGGTGTGAACAGCCTTTTTAATCTTTTCTTCATTTCCAGCTGAAAGGATGAAGGTGATACCTCCAATAATAATATAGACAAGACAGAGAATAGATGCAGCAATAAGAGCAAGAGCAACAAATGTTGCAACAATCTCTAGGACGCTAGCATTTTCGAGTAGTTCTCGAAGCATAAGGAGTTGGGGAATTAAGAATTGGGCTCTATTACTTTTAGGTTAACACGTTTATTGGCATTACCACCAATAATACGCAGTAGCGTACGGAGAGCTTTAATGGTCTGCCCACCCTTACCAATAAGCTTACCCATATCAGTTTCTGAAACTGAAACAGTCAGAAGAACACCAAGGTCATCTTCTGTTTGGTCTATCTTTAACTGGTCCTTATCATCGACAAGGGCTTCAAGGACATACTCTAAAAACGAGTACCCAGGTAAATCCGTTGATGGGTTAGTATCAGACATAAAGTAGAAGTAGTTTACGCGTCTCCTTCCTTTTTGTCATCCTCTTCTTTTGCGTCCTCTTTAGGAGCTTCTTCTGCTGGCTTTTCCTCTGGTGCAGGTGCCTCTTCCTTTACCTCTTCTGCAGGAGCCTCGGCTGGTGCTTCTGGTGCTGGTTCTGGAGCAGGAGCTGCTGCTGCGATCTCTTCCTCTGAAGGATTCTTCTTTTTCTGCTTAGCATACCTTTCAATGTACTTTTCAAGACCCTTAACACCACTGTTTGAGAGCAAACGAGCCATAGTATCTGTAGGAACCGCTCCAAGAGCCATCCAATGTGCTGCACGCTCTGTATCGCACTCAAACACTGTTGGTTCACGTGTAGGAAGGTAGTGTCCAATGATCTCATTGAACTTACCCTTAGCTGCGTTTCGCTTATCAGCCACTACAATACGATATGTAGGGTTGTTTTTGTTACCGGTTCTTTGGAGTCGAATTCTAAGCATAATTTCCGACAAAGTGTAGGTAAGCTCTGGTCCTCATGCAAGGCATTTCTAGGGAAATTAGCTATTTCTGGAACGAGTAATAGTGATATCCCTTATAGAGATCCCATCTATAGCATTTAAATGTGCTTTTAATTCCTCAGATTTTTGGTTCAATTCCTGCATAGCAACAGAATTTAAGCACTCAATTGTTAAAATACCATCCTTCAGTGTCGTCACAATGCAGTACTCGGCAAGGCCAACAGAGACATTATGAAGCCAGTCGACAGCCAAATACACCGCATACGAAGCTCCAGCCTGGTCTTTGAGACCTCTTCTAGAGAGAACTTTTGGAATGAGAGCGCTAATTTTGTCCATGTAAAGCAGATGTCAGTATAGCATTTGTTGTCGTGGCAGCATATTCCCAGCAATATTGCTCTTCTGGACCCGACGTCTTTGTAGGAATATTTTGTAAAGCCTGTGTCAAATCCTGAAGATTCGGTTCTATTAGCTTAGTATGAGGACCAGCAACTTCTGGAATAGCCGTAACATTCATGGCGATAACGGGGCATCCAGACGCACGAGCCTCAAGGATAGGAAGGCAAAAGCCTTCGTATAAAGAAGGAGTGACAAAACACGTCGCCGACGCATAGAAAGAGGGGAGGTCGCTATAGGGAATATTTTGAAGAAGATGCACTCTTTCATGAAGCCTCAGCTTCCGTGCTTCACTACCACCAGAGATCAATACCAAATCAGGCGCATCTGATACCTGGGCATGTGCATCAATAAGCATTTGGACATTCTTGTGCTGCTTCGCATTACCGACGTACAAAATATAGTCAGTAGGAATACTGTATTTCTTTTGAACATTCAAAGCAGGTGAGGACGAGAATAGGGGACTGACACCTTCGGTAACCGTAGAAATTTTTGATGCAATGCTTTTTCCATACACAGAAATCAATTCAGACTGTGTGTATGCACTAACGGCGATAATCTTTTGCGCATTCGTCACTGCTCTTTTCATAAGGATTCTATAAGCAATTTGTTTAATTTTTGAAGTCTGGTTTGGATACCTGTGCAAGATGAGGTCGTGGATAGTAACAACAAACGGAACCGGACAAAAAAACGGAACGTTGAAATGCGGTGAGAACAACAAATCTAAATGAAGATGACGGATGAGACGCGGAAACGCGATCTGTTCTTTCAGCGAATAGTGGTCAAAATCTGCAGTCAAGATAGCGACGTGACTTGGGATATCATCTAACCAAGACTCGGAAGTACTTCGGACGAACAGCACAAAGTCATCTGTGCTGCAGTGGACCAGTTGCAACACAAGCTCACGAGTATATGTGCCGAGGCCAACATCCTTTGAAGCAAACCGACAATCTATTCCGATAAGAGCCATAACTTCTCTATGATACCTGCATGACTATCAAAGAGGCACTGGAAACAGCCGAAATTGAGAGGCTCGACGCAGAGATCCTACTGTGTCACGTGCTTGAGTGTTCACGCGAATCACTGATAACACAGAGCAACCGTGAACTCACAGAGAACCAGCATGAAGTTCTGCAGGA
>JABJGX010000077.1 GCA_018662075.1 Candidatus Peregrinibacteria bacterium
AAAAATCAAGTTCTGATTATCATTTCCTCTCTCCCCTGCCCCGTTCCAATCATCGAACAAGGAACTGAAGTCTCTGTTTCAATTAGTTCTATGTATTTCTTTGCATTTTCTGGAAGTTCTTCCCATTTTGTAAAACCTGCAGTGGAACTTTGCCACCCCGGCATTTCTATCATCTTTCCTCCTGTCATTACCGGAATAACAACTTCCTCATCGAGGACGTCTAATTTTGTAATGTTCCAATGCGTGTGACCGTTTAGTGCTGCTCCAAATTTTAAATCGTCGATGTTGAGCCAACCAGTTCTACGAGGCCTTCCAGTTGTTGAACCATATTCCCCTCCTCTGTCGCGCAATCTATCTGCTACCTCACCTTCTGCCTCTGTTGCAAAGTCGCCAGAACCGACACGCGTACAGTATGCTTTTGCAATCCCAATGCATGACGTCACACTATTTGGAGGAAGTCCTAGTCCTTGCAGCGCTCCTGCGAGTGTTGTCGATGAACTTGTCACAAATGGATATGAGCCATGGTCAATGTCTAGCAGTGTTGCCTGTGCACCTTCTACTAATATTGATTTTCCTGTCTCACGGTAATGATGAAGCAAGCGAACAGTATCTGTAACACGGTCACCGAGAAGTTTCTTTGCGGTTTCTAACTGTGCGATTTCTTTTGCAGCGTTTATATCAACGTCAAAAGTTTTTTTGATGCACGGAACTCTTTCTTTAATAGTTTCAGATAAGTCGTCGTTTAGGTGTTCCATTCGAATACCAGTACGTGCTGCTTTGTCTATGTATGCAGGGCCTATTCCTCTTTTCGTCGTTCCAATCCCCTGTCCTTTCTTTGCGGCGCGCTCTTCCTCTAGCTTTGCGTCGATGTCTTTATGGTAGTCAAACAAGATGTGCGCTTCGGATGAGATATGCAAACGACCTACGACGTCTATGCCATGCTCTTCGAGCGTTGCGATTTCTTCTAGAAGTGTTGGCAAATGAATAACAAGGCCAGAACCAAGAATTATCTGCTTGCCTGAATGCAAGCATCCAGATGGCATAAGGTGAAAGACATGCTTTGTGCCTCCGACGACAATTGTATGTCCTGCGTTTGCCCCTCCACATGCACGAGCAATAACGTCGTACTCCTCTGCAAGGATGTCGACCATCTTTCCTTTTCCTTCGTCTCCCCATTGCGCACCGATCACAGATGATACGGGGCCAAGTGTCGGGAGAAATTTCTGCACGTGTCTATGTTACGTGGAACGGCTAATATTTTCAAAGAGCTTCTGGTGTTCTTTTTTACATTCGACAACAACTCCTCTGCACAGTGGATTCGCAACTGCTTGCTTTAGTAGCTCTCGCACTAAGTCTCCGCCGTCTTCTCCACTAAATAACGCAAGGCTTGGTTCATAGTCTGCAACATCTTTCATGAGTGGTTCTTCCTCTGGAATATACGGAGGGTTTGAGACTACTATAAATGGAACATCTATGTTCTTGGCTGCATCTAGCAAAGAACCTTTACTGTTGTTAATTTTTACAACACTAAACTCTGCATTTCTCTTCGCAACCTCTACTGCCTCTTCGGAAATATCTGTTCCAAATACCTCTAGTTCTGGTAACTGTTTTTTTAGAGTGATTGCGATGCACCCAGACCCAGTTCCGACGTCGAGTATGGCTTTTGTTTCGCTTACGTCCCCAAGTGGTACGGCAATTGCTATCACATCTGTATCGATGTCACGAACTTCAGAGTTTCCAGTTTTTATGAAATCGAGTGCGAGTTCTACGAGTCCTTCTGTTGCAGGACGCGGGATTAATACATCTGATGTGACTATAAACGGACGGCCATAGAATTCTTTTGTACCAGTTATATAAGCAACAGGTTCTAATGCCTCCCTTCTTTTATATAATTCCTGCAGAACTTCATGCTGGTTCTCTGTGAGTTCACGGTTGCTCTGTGTTATCAGTGATTCGCGTGAACACTCAAGCACGTGACACAGTAGGATCTCTGCGTCGAGCCTCTCAATTTCCGCTGTTTCCAGTGCCTCTTTGATAGTCATGCAGGTATCATAGAGAAGTTATGGCTCTTATCGGAATAGATTGTCGGTTTGCTTCAAAGGATGTTGGCCTTGGCACATATACACGTGAGCTTGTATTGCAACTGGTCCACTGCAGCACTGACGACTTTGTGCTGTTCGTCCGTAGTACTTCTGAGTCTTGGTTAGAAGAAATCCCAAGTCACGTTGCAATCTTGACTGCGGATTTTGACCACTATTCGCTGAAAGAACAGATTGCATTCCCGCGTATCATCCGTCATCTACACTTAGACCTACTGTTCTCGCCGCACTTTAACGTTCCGTACTTCTGTCCGGTACCATTTGTGGTCACTATTCACGACCTCATCTTGCACAGGTATCCAAACCAGACTTCAAAAATTAAACAAATTGCTTATAGAATCCTTATGAAAAGAGCAGTGACGAATGCGCAAAAGATTATCGCCGTTAGTGCATA
>JABJGX010000016.1 GCA_018662075.1 Candidatus Peregrinibacteria bacterium
CGCAGAAGCGCTTGAGGTTTTGAAGAGTAGTGCACTGCCAGAGATCAACAAAGCAATCCTTAGTCCTATGGACAAGCTTGCACGAAGAGCATTCTTCGGAGAGCTTGCAGAAGGTGCTGCTGCAGTCCTTGAAGAAAAGTATGGATCTGCTGATGACAACGAAGAACTTACAGAGCTTTACGCAAATGCATCAGACATGATGAACAAAGTTGTTACAGGTGAGGTTCGTCGTTTGGTTCTTGAAGAAGGAAAGCGTATGAGTGGACGTACACCAGACGAAATTCGTCCGGTTGGATGCATGGTAGATATTCTTCCTGCACGTGTTCATGGTTCAGCTCTCTTCCAGAGAGGTGAAACACAAGGTCTTACAACATGTACTCTTGGTTCTCCTGGAGACAAGCTACTTACAGAAGGAATGATGGGTGAAAAGGAAGACAGATACTTCCACCACTACAACTTCCCACCTTTCTCTGTTGGTGAAACTTCAAACCGACTCTTCACTGGAAACCGTGAAATCGGACATGGTTACTTGGCACAGAAGGCTCTAGAGCCTGTTCTTCCATCCGAAGAGGTATTCCCATACACCATCCGAACTGTGACTGAAATTCTTGAAAGTAACGGATCATCTTCTATGGCTGCTACTTGTGGTTCTACACTTTCACTAATGGCTGCAGGAGTTCCTATTAGCGCACCAGTATCTGGTATTGCGATGGGGCTAATGTCAGATCCTTCTGGAAAGTTTGTTGTTCTCTCTGACCTTCAAGATGAAGAAGACTTCGGAGGAGACATGGACTTCAAGGTAACAGGAACAGAAGCAGGTGTTACTGCTATCCAGATGGATATCAAAGTAAAGGGTCTTCCTGATGATGTATTCAAGGAGGCACTTGCAAAGGCAAAAATCGGACGTGCATCTATCCTCAAAGATATGCTTTCATCTATCCCTGAGGTGCGTAAAGAGCTAAGCAAGTACGCTCCACGTATCGAAACTATTAATATTGATCCAGATGACATCCGCCTTATCATTGGTAAGGGTGGAGAAACTATTCAGGGAATCACTAAGGAGTTCGGTGTTAATATCGACATCGAAGATAGCGGAATGGTATTCGTTACTGCTCCTGATGGTGAGTCTATGGCTGGAGCATCTGCTCGAATCCAGAACATTGTCGCTAAGCCTGTAGTCGATACAATTTACGATTGTAAGATCGTTCGTATCATCGATGGTATTGGAGCAATTGCAGAGTTCCTTGGAGGTAAAGACGGTATGATCCATATCTCTGAACTTCAGTGGAAGCGCACCGAGAACGTTGAAGACATTGTAAATGTCGGAGACGAAGTAAAAGCGAAGTGTGTTGAATACAATGCATCAGACGGAAAGACTCGTCTTTCTATCAAGCAGACAACTCCTCGTCCAGAAGGAATGCCACCCGATCGTCCTCGTCCACCAAGAAGTGGAGGTGACCGAAGAGGTCCACCACGAAGATAGGGGTACGGGATATGTATTAAGGGATAAGGGTTGAGCATAGAGTTCTGCCCTTTTTCCGTAATACTTACCTCTTAATACTATTAATTAATGTTTTGCATGATCTTCAAGTGCATTCGCTCCTTCATCTGAAGAATATCTGCAAATGATTCCATCAAGTCGTACGGACTACGCTCTTCCCATAGAGGAGTGATTGTTGAGATAACATTCACAAGCTCCTGAAGTTCTTTCATGCTTCGTTCGTGTGTGGCCCATTCGATATCCTTTGAACTAAAAGTATCTAGCATCACGTTAATACGATGAAGTGTTCGGTGTGCACTTTCTGCAAGTAGCTGCTCTCGCTTTATGTCGATTGTGTAGTTGTGCATGTCATTTGCGTAGAAGTCTGGGATCTCTTCAAACAATGTCTGGAGATGCCGGTAGGCAATGACGATGTTTTCCCAGTGTTCAAAGTCAATCGTTCCATTTTTCTCTGCATGGGCAATGGCATGGTCGAAGTCTTTTCGGCAAATGTAGAAGCCTTCACGAGTATTGTGGAATACATCTTCAAATGTAAGCCTATGTACTTCTGTAAGGGTTAGTTCTTGTTGATGAGATACGAGCTTTGTGACAAATATTGCAAAAACAAGAAGGGCTGTGATACTTTGTACAGCAGCAAATAACTTAGAGATTCCTTGAGGAGTGATGTCACCGTATCCAGTAGAGGTCGCGGTGATGATACTGTAGTACATCGCATTGGCGAACCTGTAAAAAGGATCTGCAATTTCTGCGAGGTCAGTCGGGGAGTGTGTGCTTTCTCCTACATAGCTCATACCGAAGTATGCGGCACCAAAACCAACGGCCATAAGAAGCCATACAGTAAATAGTGTTGTATAAGATAGTCCTGTTAGCCATTCGATGAAGGCAAACGCTAGGTTTGAGCTGTGTGTGTTTTTGTTTTTAACTAGACTCATGTGTACGTTTATTATACTACAAAACGTCTATTTTAGCAATATAGGCTGATTGGCTATAAATATAGGTATTTAGGCTGATTGGCTGTAGTTATTTTGAGATCCATGAAGGCCTCCAGCAAAGACAACGGCATCCCTAGTAGCAGATCCTGGTAGTCGAACGATGTCTGAAAGTGCCTTAAGAGGGCGCAGGGTTACGACATCTTTTACGAGTTCTCGGACGTCTCGGACAGTGTTAGACCTCTCAGAGGTAATTTTCTTATCAACAACACCAGCAATAAGGTAATCAGGAAGCTCTGTTACGGTGCTGACCACAGCGCCTACGGCACCCATTCCTCTTTGGTAATTGCTATTATTTTGATGAGGCGTCTTGAAATAGCGATTTCCAACATCACCTCCCCATTCTTTTGCATTACTTCCTACCTCCTGAAAGAGGTTAATAGTGCGCCGTTCTCGGATGAGTGTAGTGCGAGGGAAGATCATTTCGTGTGTATTATACCTCTCTTTTGCATTTTCAAAAGGGAATTGTATGCATTTACTTGCAATGAAATGGCCTCCTCTGTAATCTTTGGCGGCTTTTTTACGAAAGCTATTCGTTCTTTACAACACTATAAACCGCCTTCTACCGGCGGTTTTTTTATGCGTGAGTAACATCTCTCCGCTACAATCTAGC
>JABJGX010000079.1 GCA_018662075.1 Candidatus Peregrinibacteria bacterium
ATCACTAATCCAAATAACCAAGCGGCTAACGGAGGTGTATCTGTTCTTCAGGTTTCAATCAGTAACTTCGACGATATCGGACGAACACCGTTCGGTTCACAAGGAGCTGCTGCTAATCGATCACACCTTCAGTGGTTCGATTCTGACCAAGATAGCGGATACGCTACTAACGGATCAAACACTGCTGCAAGTGATGCAATATTCAACTGGGTCGAATACCCAGAGACATCTATCAAGTCTACTAGTTACAATAGCTAATAGACCGACTAGGTATCTCTCCTAATTTAAAACTAGGACTAAAAACCCCTTCCGGGAAACCGGGAGGGGTTTTTTAGTATGTCAGAATCTTTCTCTTGTCACTTTTCCGATGAAAAGTAACCAAAAATCTTAGCCACTGATATGAACGAAGAAATACAGGGAGAACGTACCGTGCGCTCCTCGACTAAGCTTGCTGCGGCAACTTAGCTCTTCGTCACTAAGAAGAAGTGCAGCGGTGTGATCTTCGTCCATACTACAGTGGCTGGACGATCGTTTGGCCCGCCCGGATGAATCCGTTCGGACGGGCAGGCTGCATGTCTGAGGGCGAAGAATACGCTAAGAGTAAAAGAGGTACAGCGACGAGAACCAGTCGTCAGTCGCGACTGACGAACGCAGTGACCTGGGTGAGGAGCGTACAGGTGGTACTAGTGTTGTTGCTTCGAACGAGTTCAGTCTGCCTTGATTTTTTCGTCTCTTTTTCATCAAGGAAAAAGGGACACAAGAATAACGAAGTTACTTTTCATCTGAAAAGTTACATTACTTAAGAATCTTTCTCTTCATCTGAAGCAACCAATACACAACAGGATTCAAAATAATTACTTTTTCAGCGGGATAGTTTTTAACCTCTCCTCCAAACTTTTCTTTGAAGCTGGAAATTCCAGCCCAAGGATGCTTGTGACCAGAGCCTTCAGGTGCAATACCAAGAAGATCATATGATGTACAACCATTGCTCTTACAAAACCTCATAGACTCCCACTGGAGTAGATATGGGGCCATACTTGCCCTGTAAGCGTGGTCTGAAGCTCCATAGTAATAGATTCCATTTCCATTATAAACAACGCTTAGAACGCCTGCTATAGGTGTACTTTCCTTGTCATAGGCCATTAAGAGGAACGATCCTGGAAGATCGTTCAGGAATGACTCGTATTTCTTTTTCGAGAGATGAGTGAACCCATCACGCGCTCCAGTTTTTTCTATGAGTGCATAAAATGCATTAATGTCTTTGGACTCTTTCACGGTCACTTCTTTTTTTGTTGCAACCTTAATGTTGTACCTCCCTTTTTGTTTCATTTGCGCCAGAATATCAACTTCCGATTGTGTCAGGTCAACTATTCGAGTTGCTTCGCAATGAATATGACGAGGAGACTTTTTTCCAATTGAAACCTCCTGCATAGGGGATACAAAAAGTGCGATACATTTTTCTTTTTTAGCTACTAAAGATATTTGTTGAACAAGTGTAGAAGCATCTTTTCCAATAGGGCCACGCGGGATTTCCCATGTGCTATAACCACCAGTTGTTGTATCAATACTTACAAGGGCTGACGTATGAATCTGTCCATCATCTTTTAGTGCATAGATCCGTACTTCTTTAGAAAGAGACTCAAGATACTTTTTTCGTCCTAAGGACTGCCACAAATTTCCATCTGCATGATTTGTAATCCAAGTTTTATATGCGGCAAGATCTTTGTCCGATGTTAGTTGGCACATATTCATGTGAGTAGTATGATGAACTCTCTACTAACCAACAACTCTTATGTCCTATAGTCTTCCAGATCTTCCGTACGATAAAGCAGCACTCGAACCACACATCGATGTTCGCACAATGGACATTCATCACGATAAACATCACGCCGCATACATTGCAAAAACAAATGCAGCACTAGAAGGAACAGAATTTGCAGAGCTGCCTATTGAAGAAGTTATTATAAATCTTGATGCGCTGCCAGAAGATAAAAAAATAGCAGTACGAAACAACGGTGGAGGACATGCAAATCATAGCTTATTCTGGACAGTACTTTCCCCAGAAGGAGGAGGAGAGCCAACAGGAGATTTGGGAGCTGCAATCACCACAGCATTTGGATCTTTTGATGCATTCAAAGAGGCATTTTCAACAGCCGCAGCGACTCGCTTTGGATCTGGATGGGCATGGCTTTCTGTCGATAACGGAGAACTGAAGGTTGAAAGCACAGCAAACCAAGATAGTCCTCTGATGGAAGGTCGAACGCCGATTCTTGGGCTTGATGTCTGGGAGCATGCGTATTACCTGCATTATCAGAATAAGCGTCCAGATTACGTTTCTGCCTTCTGGAATGTCGTAAATTGGGAAGAGGTAAGCCGTCGATTCGCCGTTGCACTCTAGGTAGTAGAGAGATTTTTGTACTGAAATAGTACAAATGAAGACTACTAAACTTGTCTTTAAAGCGCTTTTATTTGACTTTAAGCCAAGATTCTTTAGAATTTAGCGGAATTTGCAGGGGTTTTCCGATTGAGTTGTGAGACCTGCACCCGTATTTCGTCTGTATTTGCCAATCTAAGCAATTATATGACGTTTCTAGCTATTTTTCCCTCCTGTTATGTCTGCAAAAAAAGAACCTGCGAAGAAAAAAGAAGCAAAGAAGAAGCCAGCGGCTAAAAAGCCAGCTGCAAAAAAAGCAGCTCCCGCTGCTAAGAAAAAGGTCGCTGCCGCTAAGGCTGCACCAGCTGCAAAAAAGGTTGTTGCTAAAAAGGCAGCAGCACCTGCAAAAAAAGAAGCGAAGAAGACATCAACAAAAGCCTATAAGATGGTTGTTGCTGATGGCGTTCTTCCACAAGTTATTCCTCACGTTGTTCCGTCTGCTGGAAAGGTTCCTGCGTCATGCAAAAATCTTCCAGAGCACTTGCAGCCAACGAAGGTATCGTCAAACAGATTGTTCCTCGTAGAAGACGAACAGCTTTCTCATGTTGATAGTCTTATTCAGATGCAACTTGAGAGCTACAAATGGTTCCTGACAGATGGTCTACAGGAGCTCTTGTCAGAGATCAGTCCTATTACAGACTTCTCTGGAAAGAAGCTAGAACTCCGTATCCTTGGACATGCATTCGATGCACCAAA
>JABJGX010000034.1 GCA_018662075.1 Candidatus Peregrinibacteria bacterium
ACATCTATTTCGAGAATATTATTCTCAGATTCCCCATGACGTACGATGTAGTAATCATTGTTAATCATCTGCATTCATTCTAACAGAGAATCTGCCGTAAAGAACCGAATTTAGTAAGCAGTTATGGGATCAATGGTGGACCATGTACGAAAGTATTGGAACCGCTTGGAAGAAGTAATTATTAACTGGTACAAGATATTTGAGCCTATTTATCGACAAGAACGGGACAGCTTTGTACAGGTATAAAGAGAGGCAGTGTTAACCACATGTGGTTAGTAGAACCCTAGACCAATCAAATTGGCACTCCGTAGTGGAAGAGGTTAGTACTCTTAGGAGTTTGTGTCTGTGGACAATAATCAAGATTTTACTACTCTTCTATACTTACGTCTTGCAGTGAAATAGTAGATGGCTGAACCAATGGCGCCTGTAAATAGCATAAGTATGACCCATTTTGCTTTTCCTTGAATTGGGGCGTTTGTTAGATCTATTAGCATCCATATCCAGAAGATAACCCACAGCAAGGCAATTACAAACATTGGTATAAACGCAAGGAAGGTGCTTTTAGACGTTAATTTTGTATGAAAGTTTGTGTTCTTAAGTAGCCATTTTTGTTCCACTTTCTCAAAAACGTACCAGTTAGAAAATCCACTTGCTTCCCAATTTGGTCCTTTAATAGAAAATCTCGTTTTTATTTTTATATTGTTATTCTCCAGCTTCTTTACTGAAGTAATCTTCTGAAGCAAGGTGACATCATTACTATTTATTGCACTTTCGATTGCAGTCCATAAAGCAGGGTCCACGTTTGGAGAAATTGTAGCTTGAATTCCAGATACATTTTGTTCGTTAATTGCACTTTGGATGAGCTCCAACTGGCTTAATACATCTTCTGTGTCTTGAGTGCTTACTTGAGCAAGCGCAGGAGTCACAATTAGGTTCAGTGCAAGAAGTGGCAATATCAGTGTTTTCAATATCATGATGGAAACTATATCAATACTAAGACTTTCTGTCCATAATTGTGTAGTTAGATCGCACATAAATGGCTTATATTAGCCTAAAAGTGGTGGACAAGGTGGGAAATAATTGGAATCAACTGCAGGAGACCATTATTGATTGGTATGAGATATTAGAGCCTGTGTATGGAGTACAGGAAAAGGCTGTAGTTGGAGCTAAATAAGTGCTACAAAGAAACCACATAGTGTTAGTTGAATTTACATCATATATTTTAAAAAGAATTCGTCAGCAATATCGTAATTATTTCAGCAATGTAGCAAGCTCATCGCGAAGCGCTGCTAATTGCTCTGTATCTAATTCTACAGTTGCATCAATATCTGGAACCATTTCAGGTGTTTGAGTCTTAATATTACTTGCCCCTATATCATTTAGCCTGCCCCAAAACTCTCTACATCCATCTGAAATATTTACAAACGACTCTGACTTCTTAGATTGAGCCGCAGCGTTTACTTCATTTTTAAACTCACGCATATTTGTCATATTCTTAAATGGGAAATTATATTATACAACAATTATATCATATTTTTAATATTATGTCTATATTACTATAAATGGCTTATATTAGCCTAAAAGTGGTGGAGATGCCGGGAATCGAACCCGGGTCCAACGTGTAGCGCAAGTGTTCATACTGTCATGGATCTTCTAGTTCACCAGTTTCACAAGAGAAGAAACAAGAGAGAAAAAGGAGGATCGATACTGGGTACAGTATTACTGTCGTATCAACTCAGTAACCCGTTCCGCTAAGTTGCGCCTCTTCTACATAGCGGAAGTCAGAAGAGAGACGTGTTCGTAAAGACGAACTAAACGGCAAGCGCAGGTGCGAATGCAAATTGCATTCTAGCCATAGCTTTACCAATTACAGAGTCTTCTGCAATTAAGGGGTGCATCAAGTGGGTATCGGGAACCGATGCCATCCCGAACAGAAACGGTCTTACTCTAGAATCACGCTGTCGAAGCCTGTCATCCCCAGTGTTGTTAATGATCAGAATCAAAAGTATACCATAAACTCTCTCTTCCTACACCTAACCCCCTAACCCTATCCCCTAATTCCTATGTTCCGGCACTTTTCCCTCTATCTCTTTAATTGTTTGTACAAGTTGATCAAATAAGTTATACAACTTATCATCTTGTCCTGCGCATTTAACGTTTAAGGCGTAGACCCAACTCTTTCCAAAGAGGAAGGCACGCTTGTCTATACACTTATCGACTTCTTCAAGGAGAATCAACGCTGGCATTCTATTAATAATAGTCTCTTCTTCAAGTTCTATGAAGTACAGGTCGTTCTCTACAGCATCCAAAATGGCAGAGCTATCTTCTACTCTGTATCCATCGATCCACATGTCTCTTTTGATACAGCTACCTTCACCCATACAGTCTTCCGTTACCTTAGGTCCAAAGTAGGCAGTCCACTCTGACGCTATGTACGGACTGCGACCATCATACGATCCACGAGGAAGAACGTGCGGCTCTGGCCAGACGTTTGAATACTCAAATACAAGGTTGTAATCGTGGTCTCTGTACTCTTTCCAGTCCACAGGGTAGATAACCTGCTCTGCAGATTTACCCTTTACCTTGATTGGCTCTGGCATGAGTGGGAGGTCTTTGAGGCGGTATATCATCTCTGCCATTTCCCCTCTGTTAATTGGTTGGTCCAATGCTTCTATTGAAACTGGTATAGCCCTTTGTGCAGCCAAAAATTCTACATATGGTGTGTACCAAAGAACGTTGTCTCGCCCGAGGTTCGGAAGCTCTATTCCGGTTAATCCAAACCCCAGTGAAAGCATTTTTGCAGCTTCAACAAAGTTCACTCCTTCTTCTGGGTGGAACCGACCATTCGGATACCCACTGACAATCCCGTTGCTCCATGCGGCACAGATACTTTTTGCAAACCATGCACTGTGTGCAACATCTGGAAAGGCAAACTGTGGTACGACCAAGTCTTCACTTTCGGGAAGGTTTTCAATGCAGTCATCGATGTACACTTCTGGATAGAGCACAGACATGAGTATCTTTGTAAACTCTGCTCGGTTAATAGCATTTTCTGGTCTGAAAGATCTATTCTCATAACCAGTTACTACTCCTTCACGTGTCAAAAAGTCTATAGCATCTGCATAAGGATGATCCGGGGATACATCAAAGAATAATGCATACGCAGGCGTACTCGCACAGAATAGAGCGAGTGTCAGACTGATCGATAATAATGTTTTAGAGAAGGGGATGTACGGAGTATACTCTAAAGTATGAATAAACCTATGGACCAAGAAGCAGTACAAAAGAAGATAGAAGCGCTCCTGCAAGAGCTCGATGTACCAAGTTTTATTGTTTTTGGGTGGAAGAAAACAGATAAAGAGTTTGGTGTCGTATCATCACACCACAATATTCCACCAAATGCAGCTATTAAGGGTATGAGCTGGGCGCTTAATGATTTTATTAGTAAGAGTCTTTAGTGCTCCGCTTTCTCTTGTGCCTTTTTCTTGATAAAAAGGCACGAAAAATCAAGTCAGTTGCTAACTCACTCAAAGCAATAACTCTTCATCGTACCTGTGCGTACCCTCAACTCTGCTTTGCAGAGCATTCGGGCACTAGAAAAGAGTGCACATGATTATTCTTTTCGTTCAGACAAACGCAACTGACAAATGCTCGTCCAGCCACTGTCGGATGGACGAAGATCACACCGCCTCACATGTGCTTAGTGACGAAGAGCTAAGCTGCGAAGCAGACTTAGTCGAGGAGCGCACAACTCTGTTCTCTTGATATTTCTTCGTTCATATCAGTGGCTAAGATTTTTGGTTACTTTTCATCTGAAAAGTTACATATCGATACTACTTAAACATCTCTTTCAGAATCCAGTTCGCAAGTCCGAAGCAGACCGCAACGACAATCCATCCCCAAGGCCCTCCATAGATCTCTAGCTTTATAAGTGTTGGGTCCATGCGGAGCGTAAACAGGTGAACAACATAGATGAATGCTCCATTACTGATGATGATTGCGATAATAGTCGCAAAGAGTTTCAGTGGTAGCAGTAAAATATTGAGTATTGGCCTGAAGAACATGTTGAGTAGCGTGATAAGGGCTCCGACGATTACTATTGCAGGTACGCCTCCATCTAGACCAAAGTATTGACCAAAGTGTGTGGCCAGTGCCCATACAAGCATAATGTTTAACACAGACTTGATAGCCAGTTTTAGTGCGTGATGAGTATTATGTTCAGAAGACATGCGGATATATTACTGTTTTTCAAATCGGATGACTACTTTCTTTTCTCCCACATCGATGGTGTGATCTTCTCCCTTGTTCTCTTGGAGGGCTGCTTTTGTCTCCTGGAGGATCAAATCTTTAAAGGTCGCAAGAATATCATCAGCGCCTGTGATACTGAGAGAAATGTTATCGGTAAATTCAAATCCAGACTCTTTACGGATACGTTGAATGTTTCGGATAATGTCACGCGCTTCTCCTTCCAGTTGCAAGTCTGGGTAGATCTCTGTGTCTAGTGACACTACCACTCCTTTGTCAGCTGCCACGTTCTCTCCTTCTTTTCCTCTGTACACAAGAGACGCTTCGTCGGGAGTAAGGACGACGTCCATAATAAGTATTTCTCCTGATGGCTGAATCTCAAATGCACCTTCTTTTCCAGCAGTAATGATTTCTTGGACACGTTTACCGAGTCGCGGTCCTACTTTTCGCGCATCCACAAGAACAAAACTTTCTGCAAGGTCTTCTGGGTTTTCTGCAAAAGCAACTTCTTTGACATTGAGCTCTTGGCGGAGCACAGAAAGATCGCCTTCGGTTAGGCTAACGCTAGACTTCAGGTCTGGTGGAACCGCTATGGTTGCGCGCTTCAGAGGTTGGCGCGATTTGATAGTTGCCTCACTACGCACTGCGTTTCCAAGGCTCACCACACGGCGCATCACGCGTGTTTTCTCGAGGAGTTTCACTTCATCGGCACTGAGTTTCCGAACTTCTGGCCAGTCAGTCATATGAATAGAGTGATGTTCTTCTTCTACTAGGTTTAAGTAGATGGCATCTGTGATGAACGGGCAGAATGGTGCAAGTGCCTGTGAGATCGTCAGGAGCACATCGTACAATGTGGATAGAGCATCATTTCGGTCTTGCTCTTCCAGGTCTCCACTTGCGTCTATATTATCGATGGCACCTTTGCCCGCAAACCTTCTTCTGCTGAGGCGAACATACCAGTTGGTTAGTGCGTCGATAGTTTCATATAATTCTGAACATGTCCCAGACAAGTTGTACTCGTCGATCTCTTTAGTCATGCGGTTTAGAAGGTCTTGTACTTCTGTCTGAATCCAGACATCCAAAGGATGGGCAGACTTCCTCCTGTTCTCTACAGCACTAAAATCACATGCATTGGCATATGTTACAAAGAAGCTATACGTATTCCACAAAGGAAGAAGAACATTTCGTACGGTTTCTTCAACCAATTGCTCTGAGAAGCGAAGGTCTTCACCGCGAACAGCAGGGCTGCTCATGAGTGCAAAGCGAACAGCATCCGCTCCATGCTTATTAACGACTTCCAAAGGATCTGGATAGTTCTTCAGCCTCTTACTCATCTTCTTTCCATCTTCTGCAAGAACTGTTCCATTGACGATGCAGTGTTCGAATGGAGACTTTTCAAAGAGGGCAGAGCCAAGAACCGTCAATGTGTAAAACCATCCACGAGTCTGGTCCATACCTTCAGCAATGAAGTTTGCAGGGAAATTAGGGGGTAGGGAATGGTGCTTCATTTCAAATGGATAGTGTTCTTGTGCGTATGGCATAGCCCCACTTTCAAACCAACAGTCTAAAACCTCTGGAATGCGCTTCAAAAAGGGGTGAAGTGGAATGTCGATTGCTTCTGCATTCTTTACAATTGTATGGGCAAGATCAACATACGGTCGGTTCTCCAGGCAGGAGAGCAGAGCCCTGGTTGTTCCTCCATGTGAAACGAGAAGAACTTTTTTACCAGGGTACATTTCAGAGATCTTTTGACATGCACCTTCTGTCCGCTTCAAGAAGTCTGTCAGACTCTCTCCATTTGGAGCTGTCAGATGATGGAAGCTAGAGCCTCTGTATCCTTTCACACCAATGAACTCGTCTGCGACATCTTCCATCTTCTGTCCGTCCCAGTCTCCATTACTTCGCTCTCGGAGCTCTGGCCACTTGGCATCCAATGTCAGTCCTAGTTCTTTTGCGATGATCTCGGCAGTCTCGATAGAACGTGAGAGATCGGAAGAGATCACAACGTCAAACGTACGACCCTTCAGAGACACAGCAGTTTCTAGTGCTTGTGCCCTTCCTGTTTCATTTAAAGGTTTATCAGTATGACCTTGTTGTCGCCCTTCTTTGTTCCAGTCTGTCTCTCCGTGACGCACAAGTGTGAGGTCGACAGTACTTTCGCTTTTGCTGCCTGGCCAGACAATATCGTCGATCGTATCATTATGTAGGTCCAGCTGTTGTTTCTTATCATGATCCCAGAAGTATGTCTTTGGTGTCGCTTTTTCAGGATATGGTCTGTGACTAAGTTTGATGGGATCTGTTCCTGTGAAGAAGTGCTCCATGTTTACAACAGGGTCTGCATGGGAGACAACGACTATGTGCTCAGACCGATGCCGAGGAAGGATCTCTTTCATGAAGTCTGAGATGCGCGCTTGCACACTCTCCCAGCTTTCCATTCCATCAAAGTGATAGATACTCTCTGGTCTGTCAGACTCGATTTTGTGAGCACGCCTTTCTTTCAGGAATGTAAGGTCCGAGAAGTCGACAGTTTTCCCTTCCCATTTTCCAAACGAGACTTCACGAAGACGCTCGTCCACAATAACTTCAGCCCCGGTCTCTTTCGCAATTGCTTCAGCAGTTTGGCGTGTTCGTGCAAGGGGTGAGCAGTAGATGACATCCACATTCTTCGTTTGCAGATACTGTCCTGCTTTCTTCGCTTGTGACTGACCAAGCTTTGTAAGGTCGGTCCCTGGGAGTTCTCCTTGGTAGATCGGAATGAGGTTACCCTCGCTCTCTGCATGACGAATAGCAGTAACTTTTGTAAACCGTATAGTCTTTTCCTTCATGAGGTCATCCCTACTTCCAATGACTGTCATATCTTCTCCGTCTTTTGTTCTCCAAATAGGAAGTGGTGCACCCCAGTATCTATTGCGGGAGATAGCCCAGTCACGCGCATTTTCGAGCCATTTACCAAAGCGACCATCTCGGATGTGAGACGGCACCCACTCGGTCTGGCTATTTGCTTTCAGCATGTCGTCTTTAATCCTATCGACAGCGACAAACCACGAACTGGTTGCGTAGTTTAAAAGAGGGGAGTCACAACGCCAGCAGTGTGCGTAGCTGTGCTTATATTTCTTACTCGTAAATAACTTGTTGTTCTCTTTAAGCCATGCAATAACTTTTTGGTCCGTCTTCGATGGGTCATCAGCAGGTTTTACGTGAAGCCCTGCAAAATCTGTCACCGCTTCGATAAATGTTCCATCCATGCGAACGTGTTGTAATAGTTCGAGTTTATGCTTCTGTCCTAGGGTGAAGTCGTCGTCACCAAAGCCAGGAGCAATGTGCACAACACCTGTTCCATCTTCTGTGGTGACAAAATCTGCATCAACAATGGTAAACGCTGAGTCTTTATATTCATCTTCAAAGTACGAGAAGAGTGGTGTGTACTTTTTTCCAAGTAAGTCTTTGGCAGAAACTTTCTCAGAAGAGATGATCTCTTTTCCTTCAAATACTTTTTCGACTAGGTCTTCTGCAACAATGTATTTCTCATTATCAATAGTTACTTTTACGTACTGAACCTTTTTATGAATGGCCAGTAGCAAGTTTCCAGGTAGCGTCCATGGAGTCGTTGTCCATGCAAGGACAAATGTACCTGGTTCGTCTGCAAGTTCGAACTTCGCAGTGGCAGACTGGTCTGTAATGTCTACGTATGCCTGCGTTACCTCAAAGTTACTAAGAGGAGTCACACACCGTGGACAAATGTGCATGGGCTTGTGGCCTTCGTAGATAAGATCTTTCTTGCTGAGCTCTGAAAACACCCACCAGATACTTTCCATGTACTCGGGGTCCATAGTTTTATAATCCCAGTCCATGTCCACAAAGCGTCCAACACGTTCGACAACCGTACGCCACTCTCCTGTATACCTCTGTACAGTGCTTCGACATAAGTCGTTAAATGCACCAATGCCCATGTCTTCTATTTGTTGCTTATCTTTAATATCGTTTTCCTTCTCGATGATGTTTTCAATCGGTAGACCATGACAGTCCCATCCAAAACGTCTCTGTACCTCGTGCCCTCTCATTGTTTGATATCGAGGGATCACGTCTTTAATGGTTCCTGCAAGAAGATGCCCGTAATGCGGCACACCTGTAGCAAATGGCGGTCCATCGTAAAATGAATATGATTTAGATGGGGATGCATCGCTTGGTCCAGATGCTCTTTGTCGAATAGATCGCTTAAATATGTCCTCTTCTTTCCAATACTGAAGAATTCCAACTTCTAGATCTGAAAGCCGTTGTTTCGGGTCGACGGAGTCGAAGGGCATGAAAAGGATGGTAACCGTGCGTAGAGTTTACCTTAGAACTGCTCTAATGGGATAGTTTTCAATAGAATTATAGATTCAACTCTCGCTCCTGGAAGCCTTTTTTCAAGTCATTCTTTTTTCTGTTATGACGTGCCTCTTCTTGCCAGAGGGCAACTTCGTCTAAGAAGAGAGTAAAGATAATTTTGTCATGGAATGATGCCGCCATATGAACAGGGTCAACACCTCTATTCTGTTTTACTTTTACACCAACAACATGTCCATCTTCTTCATCGATAGATTCTGCCCATGAGGTAGTGCTAAGCCTAGCGATAACGTCGATAGTCTCTGCATTTACATCATCAAAATATGGTGCGTTGGATAGTGGAATGTTTTGAAAAATACGAACACTCTTTTCATCGGGATCTCGTGATGTGTGGATCTTACAGAGTATGTGATGTGGATTACTCAATGCATTATTAATAACGCTGTAATCCCCAAGTCCAAATGTGGTACCTGGAGCACATCCATCACTCTTACACTCGTTAAGAAGGTCTTCTCTTGCTGCAGTACGCGTTTGAATAGACCCTGCACAAAGCGCAAGTACATGAACACCACTTCTAATCTGAGAAACAATCTCATCATTAATGCCAAGCTCTGTTTGGTTATTGAACTGTATCTTATGCCAGCCACCTGGAAGCACGATGATATCTGGGTTTACTGCTTTCATTTGATCTCCGTTTTGTACGAGGTGAACTTCTACATTGAAATCATCGATGTGTTGCGATGCCTTTAGCAGTGCGATCGCATCTTTTCTTGCACTTCCTTGGACGTTTACAACGGCAACTTTTTGGGTTGTATCTCTACCCTCAATAGTAAATGGGTTGTCGAGCATTTTTGCAGTCTTTGGCTTTTTCATTTTTCCAATACGCAATTCATGAATACGTTGCGCCTGCTCCAATGTTGGAGTGTCTGTTGGGATAATGGTATCCACTTGGACATCAGCATTTTCCGATAAAAATTTTATAAGATCATCAGTTGGCATTTGCAGTCCCATAAATGGGCGAGCATGTAATTGGGGAGTTTCTAGTCCTTGCTTATAGTCATTCCATGTCTCGAAAGCTCTTTTGGCGTCATCTGGTTTTTGTGTGATGATTCCATTTGTTACTCCTTGCGTTATATTTTCAAAGAATGACTTCTTTAAGGACCTCTTCGCAGTCCCAGCTGGAACCATTGTAAAAAGAGGTAGGTCTAAAGCCTGTGGGGAGATAGCGCCTTCTTCATCTTGCTTTGCCGCAAGTAATTCCATGGCCTTTCCCTGTTTCTCTAGATAGTGTGGAATATCTTCAGCATTGGCCATTGCAAAGAATCTCGGCTTTGTGTCTTCGGCATGAGTAGCTGCATACCGTTCTACCTGTCCAAAGTATGCTTTATGCTTTGGTGGATTATATTCTCCAATGGCAATTTCTCGTGGATCTTTCCTCTCATTTGTGCCAATAAGACCACTGCCCTTTGGGATAATGTACGACGTAACACTTAGGGCATCTGCTATTTCACTTGATACAGTGCTTTTGACATCTAAAAAAGTCGTATTTCCACCTGTACAGAGGATATCTAGCTCTTTTCCTGTTGCCTGGTTTTTTGCTGCCAGTTCTTCGTCTATCAGCAGAGGGATATCATGCTCAGTATCGTCGTTTGGTGTAATGTCTTCATTCATAACAGCTATTGCAGAGGAGGATAGATAGGAGATATACTTTATGATAGAACAGTATTTACTGTAAAGGGTAAAGTCTATTAAACAACATGTGTAAAACACTGATTTAAGATGATATCGACCAACTATGTATACATATTTATCACAGATTTTCCTTGACGATCAAGCTTAGAAAAGTACAATGATTATGATAAATTCTACTATTATGTCTACTGCATCATCAATTGAAGACCGGCAAGCACTTCCTGCTAATGAGGAGGAGCTAAGGAAAATGGCAAGGGAGAATGATACCCCTAATAAGGAATTTGGTGAATCTCTACGGTTATTCGTCAGAGGTGAAATTAAAGCAGCGGTAAAACAGCTATTTAGTAAGTCTGAAGTGTAAAGGTCACAGAAGCCTATCACCCCAGAAAATATTCCGACAACACACATTTTTGATCAACCTTCTTCAGTAGAGCAGTAATCTCAATTGGAGCCTTTTTTGGCCAGATAATGTTCAATTATTCCTTTTCAGGGGAATTTCGTGCTACCATTAAAACACCGTGAACAATGCTATAGAATCAGTATTTCGGGCATGCCACTCTCTGACTAAAAAGGAGAGATTACGCCTTGAGCGTTCAATAGAAATTGGGAAAAAGGCACACGAAGGGCAAATACGAAAGTCTGATGGCAGTCCGTACTTTATTCATCCACTTTCTGTTGCAGAAATTTTGTGTAGATGGGGCGCAGACTGCGATACAGTGATTGCTGGAATTTTGCATGACACTGTCGAAGATTCATCACTTACTATTGAAGATATAGAAGATGAGTTCGGACTTTCGGTTGCTTCGCTTGTTGAAGGGGTAACAAAATTTACAAAGATAGACTTAAAAGAAAAAGATTTATTATCCGGAGAAGTGGAAACACTACGCAAGTTGTTTGAAGTGATGCGTACAGACATTCGCGTCTTTATTATTAAAATTGCAGATAGAATACATAACTTAAGAACTATTAAAGGGTTGTCCGATGAAAGAAGAATTAGCTTCGCTAAAGAAAGTCTAGATATCTATTACAAGATTGCATATCACTTGGGAATGGGTGAGGTGTGCAGAGAGATTACCAATATTTGCATACCGTATGTGTATCCAGAAAAAGCAAAAATTAGAGATAAATTTTGGAAAGATCAGAAGAAAAGCGTGTCTTCTGCGGTAGAGCAGATAGACAAATCATTACAAAAAGAAATGGAAAAGAAGCAGGTTGTTGAGGTTCAGTTTGTAAAAAGTTCTCATGATATACCTAGAGTAAACAACGAAGACGAGTCTGAAGATAGAGCATATTATTGCGTCATAATCGCAAAAGATGAAGATGGTTGTTATAACGCATTCAAGGCACTTCACTCTTTGTACCGCCCAGTACGTCGTAAGTTTCATGACTACATAGCGTCGCCGCCAGAGTCGGGATATAGAAGCTTACATACGACTATCATTGGACCACATGACAAGCAGGTACAAGTGCGTATCCGTACACAAGAAATGGATATCCAAAATAGATTCGGTGTATTGAAGACAGCATTTGGCTCGAAGGACGGAAGCATGAAAGAATTTTCTTGGCTAGAGCGCTCTGCAGAATTGGATAGGACAACACGAGAAAGTAGCGAAGCATTTTGGGATGCACTACAGTCAGACATTTTCCAAAAATCTATAGAAGTCACTGTCAATGGAGATGTTGTATCTGTTCCACTAGAGTCTACAGCCCTTGATGCTGTGTACTTTCATATTGGGGCAAAGGCACATGCAGTAAGTGGTATCAAAATAAATGGTCATGATGTAGAGCTATCAACAATACTACACCCAGATGATGTGGTAGAAGTTGCAATGGAAAAGGTAAGCTCTGTTCAGTTTCATTGGCTAGATCTTGTCACGACAAAGTATGCACGCAATCATATTGTCGAAGCATTAAAGGAGTTCGATAGCACAGAGCGGTTTGAGCTTGGTCAGCAACTTCTACAAAAAGAATTGGATCACTTTCAAAAAATCCTTGTAGGAGAAATAAGTAAGTACCAGCAAAAAATTATTACGGATCACTTTAAAAGAGAAACATTCGAAGATGTTATTGTGATGATAGGAGAGGGTGTGGTTCAGCCCAGGGAAATTGTTTCATTGATTCAAAAGAAAAAAAATATAAGTAAAACCAAAGGGTTTCACTTCCGTTTAGTACTTGAGGTAACGGATAGGCACCGTGAAGATATCTTGCCACAAATTTCCGCACTTGCGAGGATTCACAATGTTCAATTGGAAAATGTTCATATGAACTCAACCTCAAAACATGGAATGATTACAGTGAAATTAAGGGGATTTGCACAGAATAAGTCGTGTTATGCCGATTTCCTCTCGGCACTTGAAAGGCACAGTTGGGTTTCTCGATTGCAAACCATGATATCTATCAGGCAAAGGGCTGCTTTGATTGTAGCATTCTGCATTGCTTTTGCAGTGTTAATTGCCCAGTTTATTCTACTGGCACAGTGGAAGGATTGGCTTGTGTCTTTACCGGGAAATTATGCCTTCTTCCTAGAGGTGGCATTTGTCATACCTCCACTCGTAGCAAACTTTTATATTTTGCGCATGCTAAGACACTTCGTCGTAGCAATGAGGAACGACAGATGGTTCCTCGTAATGGGATCGGTATTGAATATTGCTGTATGTTCTTTGCTTCTCTATGAGAGTGTCATTTTAGGATTTTCCAAAAGCATACTACCTCTGGTCGTAGTATTTATATTCTTTATGATCTACATAGGATATCGATTCATTATCACTGAGCGCTTATTTGCAAAGGTAGAACGGGCGACTGTTAAGCCATTAACAAAGAAGCAGTGGCAAAAGCTACGTCGCCAGAAGATAGCGGGTTATACATTCAGACTCGGTGCTGTCATTATATGGGGTATTCAGCCTCTGTATTTACGGTATACACCTGCGAATGAAGTGTCACCATTTATTAGAGTGTTCTTAACGGGAATCGGTGTCTTGATAATTACGGGTCTGTTTATTGGTATTAAAAAATTACGGAGTACGTCTGTTGTAAAGAAAGTTGCATTGCCAAAAAACATTCTTTTAACAAATATTATTATTGGATACATTCTCTTTACGTATCTTATTAATGCCAGCCTGCAGTTTACTACAAGTACAAATTTCATACTCTTTAATAACTTCTCTCCGGTCATAGCCCTTCTTGTTGGTGCAATGCTTTGGCGATCCTCTATCCCGTATCTTAGAGACCCAAGGAAAATGATGTGGGTATTTGTTATTTTTCTTATGGGCTCTACGGGGGCCGCTCTTATTATTTACAATACCATGAAGGGTGCCAGTGGTGGGTCTCTGTATGGAGATACACTTGGGCTTCTTGCAATGGCTGCAGATACTGTCCTTGTTGTATCTCAGATTAGATACATGAAGCTCTATAAAAATATTTCTAGTCTATCTATCAATTTATATGTGTTCGCTTCACATATTATTGCAATTGCTCCATTGATGCTGTGGTTTGTTATTACCAAGAATCCAAATATTGTCAGTCTAACACTTGTCCCAGTTATGTTCGGAATAGGTGCTGGTATTCTTGCAGGAATTGGACAAATACTAAATTATGAAACCTTTAGGCGCATAGATGGATTTATCGCATTCCTCATGTTTAATGTGTCTATTCTTATTACATTTGTTGTGGAGGTTTTCTTCTTAGGACAGTTCAAACCGTCATGGATTTTACTTATTGGTGGAGCAATTGTGATTGCATCAACAGTATTGGCAGAGCTTATCAATACCCATTGTCAAAAAAGAGGTCTATAGGGAAGCAGTCCTTACGAAAGAACCTGCAAGATATACTTTTTCACGTTTCCAAAGATCTCCGACTCTTCATCAAGGGCGTAAATTTCAGCGTGTGTAAACCATCGCATATCGTCTCCTTCTTCTATAGCGAGTACGAGCTCTTGTGCTTCGTCGAGAGGCCGAGCAAGAAATAGAAAGTCCATATGTTGGTGAGCATCCTCTCCTCGGTTAGGGCATGCAGGAATGTTTTCCAGAAGCATGGCGATAGGTTTTTTAAGCATCTGACCTTCGTGTGCATTGTTTAAAAAAAGGTTGTCTTGGGCGTCACCGACAATCTCGACATCGAGCCCGGTTTCCTCTTTGCATTCACGCCGTGCAGTTTCTTCAGGGGTTTCATCTGGGTCGACGTGTCCTCCTGGTGGCATCCAACGCTGTAACCTTTTATGCCATAGCAGCAAGGTTCTCTTTTGCGAGTCAACAATGAATGCGGTGGCGGTGAAGTGTTTTTGCATTGCATTTATGGTACGATACTTTCTCCTACTTCCCCAACTATTATGGTTTTGATTAACGACAACTCATCAGTTCTTGCAATTGGCGACAGCATGCCTAGTTTCGAATTACCGGCAACAGATGGTTTAACCATTAATTCAGCGATGATCAAAGATCCAAATATTGCAGTCGTGTTTACCTGTAACCACTGCCCCTATGCAATAGCATACGAGAAGAGGCTTAAGGACTTGATGGAAAAGTTTGAAGAGACACAATTTATTTTGATCAACAGTAACGATGCAGATTCATACCCTGAAGATAGCTTCGAGCGCATGAAGGTAAAGAAAGAAGAAGCTGGATGGCCATGTGAGTATTG
>JABJGX010000065.1 GCA_018662075.1 Candidatus Peregrinibacteria bacterium
AAGATGTGCTAACTGGAGAGGGAATGGTCGAAGAGATCGATGCAGTTACTCCGTACCTCAATCATGTCTGTGCACTCTTCCCAGATATTGGAGATGGTATGAACATTGTTATCGATAGTGGTAATGGCGTTGCGGGTCCTGTGTACAAAGAAGCGGCATGCATTGTAGGAGCCTCGGTTACTGGACTCTTTATAGAGCCTGATGGAACATTTCCAAACCACGCAGCAGACCCAAGCAAGTACGACACATTAAAAGACCTACAGGCATCGGTAAAAGAGACTGCGTCCGATATGGGACTAGCCTTCGACGGAGACGGAGACCGGCTTGGACTTGTCGATGAAAATGGGGTTATCAGAACAGCAGATGAAATATTACTACTCCTTGCACGTGACCACCTAGAACGAAACCCTGGAAGAGCTGTTGTCTTTACGGTCAGTAATTCTGGTGCCCTTGAAAGTGAAATCACTGCATGGGGAGGACGACCTGTTATGACGACCGTTGGCCATAGTTTTGTAGAGCATGCTATGAGGGACAACCACGCACTTCTTGGTGGCGAACAGTCTGGTCACTTCTTCTGCTCGGAAGGATACTTTGGATTCGATGACGCCCTTGTCTCGGCCCTTCGTATAATGCAGATTGTAAAAGTATCTGGACGAACACTCTCCGAACTCTGTTCGGACTTCCCGACGGTGTATCAAATGCCAGAAAATAGACCCGACTGTCCTGATGATAAAAAGTCAGAAATTGTTCGCAGTGTGACTGCGCATTTTAGTGCAGACTACCCAGTCAATGACCTCGACGGAGTACGCATCGACTTTGGCGAAGGGGCATGGGCAGGAGTGCGTCAGAGCAATACCAGTCCAAAGTTAAGCATATGCATTGAAGCTCGGAGTGAAGAGCACTTAAAAGAGGTTGAAACGATTGTCTTCGATCACATGAAGACTTATCCAGATATTTCGCTCTAAAGTGCCAAATATTGCACCATAGGGCACTGCATAGGAAGTTTTTTCATGGTAAAATATAAGAGATGTGGCCAAAGAAAAAACCAAAGGAATGCAAAGGAGACAAGATGATTAAACGTCTTGTGACTGGGCTTATTATTGGTGGTGCCATTGGCTCTGTTGTTGGGAAAAAGCTTATTGAAAAACATGAAGTTGAACTCGACGATAAGACCCCTGACCAAGAGGATGACCTGAAAGACTAGTCGTCCATTTCTCCTACAATATTTTTTTCCATGAGGTTGCGGATCTTCCGTGGGTCTTTTGACTGTGTCAGTGCCCACATCATTTTGACGACTGCACACTCAAACGTCATATTCTTTCCCGAAATGATTCCGAGCTTTTCAAGTACCAGTTGCTTACGATACTTGTGTAAGTCGACCATTCCACGCAAAGCCTGGGATGTAATGCATATGGGAATCTCTGCCTCTGTTACTTTTTGCAACCAAGGAAAGAGTTCCTTTGAAAGCATCCCCGGTCCATAGGTACGTAGGATAATTCCATCTGGCAAGGCTGCTAGCACTGAATCCATAAATGCCTCGGGCATACCTGGATACACAGAGAGTAGTACCACATTTGGATTGAAGCTCGGTGTGCAATTCAGTGTTCTCTTCCTTCTTACAATACGATGGTCTGCTAAGGAGACCTCTCTGCTAAAGTCTGCCAGTGGCATACAGTTTGGACTTTCAAATGTTTGCAAGAATGATGCTTCGACCTTCTTTGCCCTCGTCCCACGTAGAACGTTAGGCCCAAGAGCAATGCACACCTCTGCAATGTCCAGCTGTGCTGTGCGAATAGCAAAGACAAGGTTCATTCTTCCATCTCCTGCAAGGTCGTTAATAGGAAGCAGGGCTCCAGTAAGTACAACAGGCTTACTGAGCCCTTGCAAGGCAAAGCTAAGAGCTGCTGCTGTGTAGCTCATGGTATTTGTTCCATGGACGACAACAAAGCCATCAAAGTCTTCATATATATCTCTTATAAGCAGTGCAATTTCTTCCCAGTGGCTAGGGTTAATCTCGGAAGACCCTACATTTGCTACAGAGAAAAACTGTAACGATACTTCTTTCTGTAGCTCTGGTAAAAAACGATGCACCTCAGATAAAGACTCAAGAGGTTCTATACATCCAGTTTTCTGGTTTACTTTCATTCCGATGGATCCTCCGACATAGAGGAGAGCAATTTTTGATCTCGACATAGGTTAAGTGTAGGGATCTTCAGAGAACTAGCCAAATATTGTCTTCTCAACTTCTGCAATAGTACCTGCTAGCTTACCCTCTTTATTCACAATTTGGACATCACAGTCTTTTGCGTGTGCTAATTCTATCTCCATGCTTGCAATCCTCCTCTTTAGCTCCTCATCACTAATAGGTGCACGTTCTGTAATATGCCTAATCAATTGATCGTTATCCTCTGGAAGAATGAAAATGGACTGAAGCTCGTACGCACTATCACTCTCTCGAAAATGCTGATGATTGGAGATGCTATCAAATCCTTGAATATCTACCTCTCTGATGACGATCTCCCCCTTGTCGATAAACGGAATAATCTCATCTACCAAAGTCCCATAGCGCTTTTGGCCATGAACGACTGCGTATTCAAGCACCTTTCCATCCTCTAGCAACTGGTCAAAATCGGCATCTGAAACGAACTGATACAGGTCGTCCCCCTCCCCTTCTCGCTTATCACGCGTTGTTGCACTTCGTGGAAAATGGACGTCTGGATGATTATCCTTCAAAGACTGAAGGATAACACTTTTCCCTACACCACTTGGGCCGATGATGAGGACTAATTTACCGCTCATTACGGCTTAGTGTAGCGTATTTTACCCTTCCATTATAGGCCGTTTTTTGCTATAATAATCTGTTCGGTCTTTAAAAACATTGATAGTAGAAAGAGGTGAGGAGTGACGCCTAACAAGCATGGCCTTTTTGGCCTCCTACGCTTGCCGAAGGGCGCTCGAATGTTCCATGTAGGTCAGGTTATTTCCAGGGACGCAGTCCCTGGACATCAGCTCGTCTGATGTTTTCAGTCACTTCTCTCCCCTCTCTACTCTGCGATATGACTTATCGCCCCAAACAAACATACAAAGGTAATCTTGGTTACCTATCACTAAGACTCGATACCCGAAGTCTCGGGTTATAATAAACATAAATAAGGTTTTACGCACCGAATGCGTTCAAAGAGTAGGTCAGGAGATACTGCAAGTCACAGTGTCATAAGGGTACTACATCCATTCGTGGAAGCAGTGCCCTTTTTAAATGAATAGCTCCGCTAATTCTTTTGTCCCTTTTTTTGAACTTTGATCTATCTCTTTGTAACTTTTGAAAGATCAAAAGTAACCAAAAATCTTAGCCACTGATATGAACGAAGAAATAGTAAGAATATAATGCTGTGCGTTCCTCGACTAAGCTTGCTGCGGCAACTTAGCTCTTCGTCACTAAATTGGGGTGCAGCGGTGTGATCTTCGTCCATCCGACAGTGGCTGCAAGATGTCTTTCTAAGGAGTGAAGCGGGTGAGCATGGCAGACTACCACGACGATCCACTATACGGATAACAGAGCTCCCCTCTCCTGGAAAGGAGTTAGGCGTGGAAGGAGAGGGGTTGGGGGTGAGGTCGGAAAAGTTACAAAAGATGGATTATGCATCATCCGCTTTTTCAATAGCTTTCTCTTCAACTCCTGCAGTATCGATAAACCCAAGGATCCAGAATACAAGGAATCCTGCCATGCAAATTCCAATAAGGTTTGCGAGGAATAATATGAGTGAGTTGTTAATCAGGAGTGGTTGCCACAGAGCAATACCTATACCTGCTGCACATAGAGGTGGTAGCAAAGACACTGCAACTGCAACGCCCGCTACAGAACTTGAAAGGTTTTCTTTTACCCATGCAAAGGAAGCTGCGATTCCGCTACAGAATGCAATGAAGATATACACTCCTGTATTGATACGGTCTGGAATCCAATTCACTACTACGCCCGTTTCTGCAAGGATCATCGTCAGTGCTGCAGATGTTCCAATGGTCAAAGCAATTGAAACTATTAGTATCTTTAATGAACGTAAAAAGCCTCTTGTGTTTCCAGAGACCAACGATAGTGAAATCGAAAGCAATGGAATGAGTAAAGGCGCGAGTATCATTCCTCCGATAATCACGGAAACGTTATCGATCAGAATTCCTGGTGTCACAATCAATGTTGCAAGCATTAGGAGGAGGTAGTATCCGCTGTGGAATGTACCTTGAGAGATGAGCTTCTCAATAGCTTTTTGGCGCTCCTTGCGTGAAGCATCAAGTAATGATGAGTCTTTATGAAAGATGTGAAACATAACCGCATTATACATAGAGTTTTCATCCGAGCTAGGGCACAGTATGTTCATGAAAGACGCTGCACTCAAAACAGGAACTTACAGACACTACAAAGGGAAAGACTACCTTGTCCTTGGGGTCGCAAAACATAGTGAAACACTCGAAGACGTTGTGGTGTATACGTGCCTTCACGAAAATGACCTGTCCCCTCTTTGGGTACGGCCACTAGAGATGTTTACCGGTGACGTTGAGGTAGATGGTAAGACAGTGCCTCGGTTTGAATACGTAGGATAATTGGTGGAGCTGAGGAGACTCGAACTCCTGACCCCTTGCATGCCATGCAAGTGCTCTAGCCAACTGAGCTACAGCCCCACGCTTTTATATTAAACGCTTATTTCTAAAAGCAAAACCCGAAGAGCTTTTTAAATACTTTTCAAAGTCCAATGCCTTTTGTTTTGACTTAAAAGCAGAATAAAATACCAATTCCTTAGGCTCTATTCTACTGGTAGTAGGTGATGAATGATTTTTATGGGCAATGAGCCTTTTCTTTAAATCTCTTGTAAATCCAGAGTAATACTGGCCGTTCTCTAGCTCTAGAATATATACGTAGTACATAGTAGGTGACTATATATTAAATAGCCCCACTTCGCTAAAGCTTCGCGGGGCACACTTCAAAGCAAGCAACAGTAGAAATGTGGCGTGCCACGCGAAACTCTCCTCAGAGAGTGAAGTGTGGTGCGCCCGGCAGGATTTGAACCTACGACCTTCTGGACCGCAACCAGATGCTCTATCCGAGCTGAGCTACGAGCGCACGTGAGGGTCTAATGCTTATTAAAGCCCGAAAAGGGTATCATCTCCCCTTTAGAGAAACAACGTATTACGCTATAATATATGTATGAAAGTTACATTACTCCTCGGATCCACCACAGATACGCCATATGCAGAGAAGATCACTACAGTGCTCTCAGAGTTCGATATTCCATCAGAAATCGTTGTAGCGAGTGCTCATAAGGTGCCAGAGATGGTAGTTGATATTATCGAGAAATTGAATGCTGACCCTCAACCTCAGGTGATAATCACCGTTGTTGGTATGAGTAATGGTCTTGCAGGAGTAGCTGCAGCTAGCCTTGTTCACCCTGTAATCAACTGCCCCCCCTACGAAACACTTGATGAGTACTCTATCGATATTCACTCTAACCTACGGTACCCATCAGAAGTCCCTTCGATGACAGTACTCAGTGCAAAGAACGCCGCGATTGCAGCAGCAAAGATTCTCGGAGAGGGAAATGCAGAGCTTAAACAGAAAGTTGCAGATCGCATCAAGAATGTGAAGAGTAAATATTAGAAGTGTTCTGTGTTAACATGGGAGCATGCAACATACTCTTCCAGATCTTCAGGAAAAGCTCAAAGCGTGGGATGGCTGCGCACTAAGCAAGCAATCCAATATCGTTCTTGGTGAAGGGAATTTCAACGCAGACATTATTTTTATTGGCGAAGCACCAGGAAAGAAAGAGGATGAGCTTGGCCGTCCTTTTGTTGGTGCATCTGGAAAGTTTCTCGATGACCTTATCGATTCCATTGGATGGTGCAGAAGTCAGGTCTATATCAGCAATGTTGTAAAATACCGGCCACCAGAAAATAGAGACCCGACAACAGAAGAAAAAAATCAGTGTATGCCATGGCTCATGATGGAGATTGGTATCATCAAGCCAAAAGTCATTGTCCCACTTGGTCGACATGCACTTGGAAACTTCTGCACAGATGTCAGCATTTCTGACGTTCATGGTATTGCTCAGAAGTACTCGGACGACATCACTATT
>JABJGX010000040.1 GCA_018662075.1 Candidatus Peregrinibacteria bacterium
ATAAAGTATGCCTTGTCACCGCTCACATGTGTCTGAATAAGCAAATCCCCTGGGCTATCGTTTAAGAATTTAATATCAGTATACGGAGGGTAAATAGTCGCATCGGTTCCCTGTGGAGCGTAATACTGCACAGCAAAACTATGGTTCCGTCTTTGCACTATAGGAAACCCATATTCCCACACACCTCTATAGGCAGTCGTACTTACTTGACAAAGCCCACCTCCGTAGTCGGGTAATGTTTTATCTCCTAAAATAACCAACTCTTTTAGGTACCCTGTTTCACCAGTCACAGGCCCAAGGACTTCATTAAAAGAAAATACTGACCCTTGTGGAACAGTATGCCCATTAAATTTATGAACACCTGTTGCAATATTGTGCCGACGGCTCGTTGCCGAATGTGCAAAGTTCGACTCTCCAATAGCAATCACCTCTGCGATACCTCGGTCTTGAAGATCTGGATGCAATACATGAATAACTGGCTGCTCTTCACGAACAGGAAGATGAATATCTGTTACTGAATGTTCAAGTGCTGCAATGGTCAATGTTGCCGCCTTCACAATTTCTACTGTGCGGCCACGAAACCCAACGCCATCAAATACAATATTGCCTTCATCATTTTTATCGATAGAAACTATGCCGCGTGGCCTGTCGATCACAGTTGCGACGCGCTGAGCAATTGTTGCTGCAATAGCATCGGTATTCCACACCGACCGCAATGTTCGTGTCACCCCCTCTGGCAACGGTGGCGTACTGTCTCCATCTGTACGCAACGATGCATCTGGTCGGATCTCTACACCATTATAGTGCCACACCTCTTCTGTCTTTCTCCAAAAAGGAAACTCATTCGGATTCAGCGTCATTAAATGATGATCGTATCGATACAGCAACTCTGGATAATACGATGCTGCCTCTGCGCCCTGAGGTATGAGCACTAATCCACACAATAGAAATAGACTACGGACGCTCATAATGCGGAGATGGATGTTCGTCTAATGCTTTGTTCACCAATGCGTCTGCCTTATAGTTATCCGCACGTGGTATATGCGTAAAAGACACGCTCGTAAATTGCTGGGAAAGCTCTTTAATCTCGTCAAAGAACACACGAAGTGTTGGCATCTTTACTTTATATTCGCCGCTGAGCTGCTTCACAATAAGCTCGCTATCGAGGTGACAAACAAGCTTGTTTGGATGAAAGCGGTTTGCAATCTTGAGCCCTTCAATAAGAGCCCTGTACTCAGCAACATTATTTGTCTCGATCCCTATACGTTCGTAGTGTTCGCGGATAACTTCTCCTTTTGATGGATCTTCTATAACAAGTCCAATGGCAGCTTGCCCAGGATTACCGCGCGAACCTCCGTCTGTGAAGAGGTGCAGTGTTCCGCCGACAGTTGCAAGGTCATCCCTTTCCATTTGTAGATCATTTTGTTGTAACGCCACCGTCAGTACTTCCGCAATAAAACGATTCCGATCAGTTGCTCTAGGAAATAACTGTTCTAACTTGCGCTCTAGTGATACAGGCAGGCGAATCATCATCGGAAGTATACCACGATTACGTGCAGCCACATCCATCTTTATCTCCTCCGCAACAACCTTCTTCCTCTGGAAGGTCCAACTTAAACCGCCCTTCTCGCATATCGATTGTCGCACCACCTATGCGGCCGAGTGTAAGCACTGATGCAAAAATACGAACACCTGGAACCTCTGGACAACTAAAGTCGATATCTCCTTCAAGTGGAATATCTTGAAACTCCAAACAAAACCCTCCGTTCTCATCCACCATCACAATCAAAATATGGTCTGACTTCCCTTCTTTGGCAGCAATCTCCCCGATACCGCGTGCAGCATCAGCCGTAACCGTAATAGTCTGTGGTCGTTTTGGTGCTTTCCCAATAGCGTCATTAATGTCCTCTACGAGGGCATCGATAGTCTCGTCATCAAAGCTATGCATGTGACATCCTTGCTCTAGTGTTTCCACACCACCAACAGAGCACGAGAAACAGTGCAATCCATACTCAAGCATAATATCGGCACCTGCTGGAACGAGTGTCATAATTTCCCTAACGGTCATGTGTTTTGTGATAGATGCTTTGGACATAACAAAATCATAGTGATTCCAACTACCCTTATGCTAGAAAAAGAACCAGAAAGTAAGTATCATAACTCTACTATGAAAACTTTCCTCAAAAACATCACACTCATCATCCTTCCTGTAGCCACCCTCTTCCTTGGTATGCAAGTAGGAATGAGCTACGAACGTCAACAACTCACTGAAGAGTACACCTCTATGGAGGAGATCTTTGATGGAAATGTTGGAACAGGTACAACAATCACGGACCCCGAAAAAGAAGTCGACATCACCCTGCTATGGAGCGTGTGGAGGCTGCTCTCGAAGCACTACATCTCCCCTGAGAAGATGGAAGTAACACAAATGATCCATGGAGCAACAGAAGGAATTGTAAAAACACTCAACGATCCATACACCGTCTTCATGCCACCAAAGGAAAACAAAGAGTTTAAGCAGTCACTCAATGGTCGTCTCCAAGGAATCGGGGCAGAGCTCACACTACGCGATGGAGATATCGTTGTCGTAGCTCCTCTGAAAGGATCTCCAGCAGAAGCTGCAGGACTCATGCCAGAAGACACTATTACGCATGTCGATGAAAAGTCTGTAGAAGGATTCAGCCTTGGAGATGCAGTAGAAGTAATCCGAGGGCCAAAAGGAACAGATGTAACACTTACTGTCCTAAGAGACGGCACACCTCAAGACATTACCATCACGCGTGACGACATTAAGGTACCAAGTACAGAGAGTGAAGTCATTGAATACGATGGCAAGCGTATCGGAAAGGTATCTCTGAATAGGTTTGGAGACACAACATCAAAAGAAGTTGAAAAGGCTGTCACCGAACTTATGGCAGACAACGTAGATGGAATCGTTATTGATGTTCGCTTTAACGGAGGAGGTTACCTCGATGCTGCAGTAGACCTTGCATCTATGTTCCTTAAGCAAGGAAAAGTAGTCTCTGTTGCTCGTCGTACGGGAGAGCCAACACATCACTACGTATCGGGCTCATCAATAGCACCAGATGTACCACTTGCAATTCTTATTAACGAAGGATCAGCATCAGCATCCGAAATTCTTGCAGGTGCACTGCAAGATGGAGACCGTGCAACAGTCATTGGAAAGCAGAGCTTTGGAAAAGGAACAGTACAAGAAGTATTCGACTTACCGGGTGGCACAAGTATTCGCATCACCACAGCACG
>JABJGX010000072.1 GCA_018662075.1 Candidatus Peregrinibacteria bacterium
GTTGTGAGACCTGCACCCGTATTTCGTCTGTATTTGCCAATCTAAGCAATTATATGACGTTTCTAGCTATTTTTCCCTCCTGTTATGTCTGCAAAAAAAGAACCTGCGAAGAAAAAAGAAGCGAAGAAGCCTGCTGCAAAAAAGAAAGTAGTAGCAAAAAAAGCGGCACCTGGTGCAAAAAAGAAGGTCGCTGAAAAGAAGGCAGCACCAGCTGCAAAAAAAGTTGTTGCTAAAAAGGCAGCAGCACCTGCAAAAAAAGAAGCGAAGAAAACATCGACAAAAGCATACAAGATGGTTGTTGCTGATGGTGTTCTTCCTCAGGTTATTCCTCACGTTGTTCCATCTGCCGGAAAGGTTCCTGCGTCATGCAAGAATCTCCCTGCGCACTTGCAGCCAACGAAGGTGTCATCAAACAGATTGTTCCTCGTAGAGGATGAACAGTTGTCTCATGTAGATAGTCTTATTCAAATGCAACTAGAGAGCTACAAGTGGTTCCTTACAGATGGTCTACAAGAGCTATTGTCAGAAATCAGTCCTATTACTGACTTCTCTGGAAAGAAGCTAGAACTCCGTATCCTTGGACATGCATTCGATGCACCAAAGTACGACCCAGAAACATGTCGTCGTCGTAACCTTAGTTTCGAGGCTGTTATGAAAGGAAACGTTCAGTTGATTAACAAAGAGACAGGTGAAATTAAGGAGCAAGATGTCTTCCTTGGATCTATTCCATTGATGACAGATATTGGAACATTTATTGTTGGAGGAATTGAGCGTGTTGTTGTGCACCAATTGGTACGAAGCCCAGGAGTGTTCTTCTCAAAGATGCCTGAGTATCCAAAGCACAACGCAGCAAAAATTATTCCAAAGCGTGGTGTGTGGCTCGAAGTAGAAACAGATCGTCGTGGTGTTATCCACTGTAAGATCGATCGTAAAAGAAAGATCCCTGTCACACAGCTATTGCGTGTGTTCGGTTTCGATACTGATACAAAGATCATGAAGCTCTTCGAAGACATTACTGGAGAGAAAGATTACATCTTAAACACTCTAGAAAAAGATACAGAGCGAACAGTAGAAGATGCATACCAGAGTATCTACCGAAAGATCCGCCCAGGAGACTTGGCAACACCAGAGAACGCAAAGCAAATGGTCGACAGTATGTTCTTCGACTTCAAGCGCTACGACATGGGTGTTATTGCTCGTTACAAAATGGACCGAAGGTTCGACCTTAAGTCTGATAAGTCAGAAGAGAATCGAACATTCCAAGTAGAAGATTTCATCGCAATTGTTCGCGAGATCATCAAGCTAAATAACGGTGAAGGAACACCAGATGACATCGACCACTTGTCGAATCGTCGTATCCGATCTGTTGGTGAGCTTGTACAGAACAAGTACCGCGTAGGACTTGTACGAACAGAGCGAATTATGAAAGACCGTATGACTGTTATGGACATGGAAACAGTGACACCGATGCAGTTGATTAACTGTCGTCCGATCACCGCTGCTATGCGTGAATTCTACGCTTCATCACAGTTGTCACAGTTCATGGACCAGACAAACCCTCTTGCAGAACTTGCGCACAAGCGTCGTCTTTCTGCGATGGGTCCTGGAGGACTTTCTCGTGAGCGCGCGAGCTTCGATGTACGTGATGTACACGCATCTCACTACGGACGTATCTGTCCGATTGCGACTCCTGAAGGACCGAATATTGGTTTGGTAATGCACCTTGCAGGATTTGCGAAGGTAAATGAATATGGGTTCTTGATGACTCCGTACGAAGAGGTGAAGCACACTGTTACTCTCGATGCAGATAAATTACTTGGTCGTATTATTGATGAAAATATTAAAGATGGGCGTTCATTTATTGCAAAAGAAGGAGACGTCATCGACACAAAGGGCCTTGCAAAAAAGGTAATTGCACAACTTAAAAAAGATAAGCGAACTGCAGTACCAGTACGCGCATTCCTAAACGGAAAGACAGAGTACGTCGATGCAGAAAAAGAGCGTCACCTGACTATTGCGCAAGCGCAAACAGACTTTACAGAGCACAAAGAATTCAAGAAGACTCGAGCCGCTGTACGTAAAGCATCCGAACCTACATTCTCTCATGTACGAGAAGTAACGCACGTTGATGTGTCACCGAAGCAGATCCTTTCTGTATCAACTGCTTTGATTCCATTCCTAGAGCACGATGATAATACTCGTGCCTCGATGGGTACGAATATGCAACGACAGGCTGTGCCTATTGTATCGCCGACTGCTCCACTTGTTGGAACAGGTATGGAAGGACTCGCTGCTCGTGCATCTGGACATGCACTTCTTGCAGAAGAAGATGGAGAGGTTACATACGCAGACTCGCAAGAGATTTCTGTGGTGTACAAGAGCGGACGAAAAGAGACATACAAACTCGAATCATTCGTACGAAGTAATCAAGGAACATGTTTCCACAAGCGTCCAAGTGTTCGTAAGGGGGACAAAGTCCGCCGCGGAGATAGCTTGGCAGATGGAGCATCTGTTGATGACGGAGAGCTCGCTCTTGGTCGCAACTTGCTTGTTGCATACATGTCATGGGAAGGATACAACTACGAGGATGCGGTTATTATTTCAGACAAAGTAGCACGGCAAGGAATGTTTGACTCTATCCACATCGAGTCTTACGTAACAGACGTTCGTGATACAAAACTTGGACCGGAAACAATGACACGCGATATTCCAAACGTTGGTGAGGCAAAGCTGAAAGACCTCGACACAGAAGGTATCGTTAGCGTTGGTGCAACGGTTCACGAAGGAGATATCTTGGTAGGTAAAATTACGCCAAAGGGTGAAACAGAACTCACTCCAGAAGAGCGACTACTTCAGGCTATCTTCGGAGACACTGCAAAGGACGTGAAAGACAGCTCACTCCGTCTCCCCGGTGGAGCAGGAGGAAAGGTGGTAGATGTTCACATCTTCGACCGAACAGAAGGAGACGAACTCCCAACTGGTGTTATGCGCCAGATCAAGGTTTTCGTTGCACAGACTCGTAAAGTACAGGTTGGTGATAAGTTCGCAGGACGTCACGGTAACAAGGGTGTTATCTCTCGTATCGTGCCTAGTGAAGACATGCCATACCTTGCAGACGGAACACCAATCGATGTTATTTTGAACCCGCTTGGAGTGACATCTCGTATGAACATCGGACAGATTCTAGAGACGCACCTTGGTTGGGCTTGTGAAAAGCTAGGAGTCAAAATGGCGACTCCAGCTCTTGATGGTATTGGTACAGATGAGATTGTTGAATACCTCAAGGAAGCAGGACTTCCAGAGTCTGGAAAAGTGCAGCTCTTCGATGGAATTTCTGGAGAAGAATTCGCTCACGAAACAACAGTTGGAATTGTATACATGATCAAACTACTTCACCTTGTTGAAGATAAGATTCACGCTCGAAGCGTTGGACCGTACTCTCTCGTTACACAGCAACCACTTGGTGGTAAGGCTCAACACGGTGGACAAAGGTTCGGAGAAATGGAGGTCTGGGCTCTTGAAGCCTACGGTGCTGCTCACACGTTGCAGGAAATGCTTACGATTAAGTCCGATGACGTCATCGGTCGAAGTAAGGCATACGAAGCGATCGTTAAGGGCGAACCAATCCGACGTCCATCTATCCCAGAGTCATTCAACGTTCTTGTAAAAGAATTGCAGGCTCTTGGACTCAAAGTAGACCTTCTGAAGTTCAAAGATGAAGTGGAAGCAGAAGAGGTTGAACTGACATCACGCATTGAAGCTGAAGACGAAGCTGACGGAAAGCCTGCTGCAGAAGTAGAAAAGATTGCAGAGCTTAACGACACAGCAGACGCTGAAAGTTCAGATGAAGTGAAGAAGGGAATCGAAGAAGGTGCAGAAGTGCAAGCTCAGGGAGTGACTCAGAAAGATGAAATGAAAGAGTCAGTTTCAGAAGAAGCACAAGAAGCAGCGTAAGAAATACAAAGTTAAAATTAAGCCTCTGATAGCCAATCGGAGGCTTTTTTTATTGTCTAATGTACAATATTCTGTACACTATAAATCATGAAATCAGTAAACAAGGTTACTCTTCTCGGCAATGTCACTCGTGACCCAGAGCTCAAAAGTACCACAACAGGTCAGTCTGTATGCACTATTTGCCTCGCGACAAACCGTCAGTGGAAAGGGGAGGATGGTGACAAGCAGAGCTTACCGGAGTATCACAATTTAGTAGCGTGGGGAGGCCAGGCAGAGTTCGCTGCGAGCCACGTCAAAAAAGGAGCACCACTCTACGTTGAGGGGTATTTAAAGACCCGAAGTTGGGACAGTCCAGAGGGAACAAAGATCTTCCGCACAGAAATTGTTGTAGAAAATATTGTTCTTCTTGGAGGGAAAGACGAAAACCCTGTAATGGAGGCTATGCATGCGAAGGAGGCTGTTGTGTAATATTTTGGCTATATAGAGCCAAATAATGAAGGTTTATTTTGAGGTATTTTGCTCAAAATTATCATCTGTAAAAATAAGTAACTATTTCCATCTGTTTTTCTTGCATTTCTTACGTGAAACCGTAGAATCCTTTAGCTTTATGCATATCACGCATACCCGCAGGAATCGTTACCCCGTAGATGGCCTTTGGCTGCTACTGGGAAAGACACCTCTATAGGTGCCTGAATAGGTCTAAAGACCACGAATTCTGCGGGTGTGTGTAAACCACCCGCTGTTTTTTTATCCGGCCCCAGGGTCCAGATAAAATGCGGATGGAGCGCCATCGGAGCAAGCAAGCATTTCCTGCCCACTTGTCTCTAGCAGTTCATTGATAGCATCGGACGTCAGTAGATAATCTAGATAATGAATGATAATGAATGACATCTACATGAACTGCAATCGAACTAAATTAAACAATTGAACCAATTTAAAAAACGATGAAGTGCATTTATGTGCCGATTAGTGAGCAATTCTTGCTTGCGAGGTGGCACGTGAACAGTACATTTCGGTACTTGTATCGAATTTGAGAAAAATGTTACTCATCGCATCAGACGGATGCCTCGACTCCGAAATCCGATGAAGGACGTGGTCAGCTGCGATATGCCTCGGTGAGCCGCTAGACAGGCGCTACCAGCCGGGGATTTCCGAATGGGGAAACCCACATAAGGTTATGCTTATGTATCCCAAATTTATTTGGGAAGGTCACTCTGTGAACTGAAACATCTAAGTAGCAGAGGAAAATAAATCAATAGAGATTCCCTTAGTAGTGGCGAGCGAAAAGGGAACAGTCCAAACCTCATTATTTTATGATGGGGGGTTGTAGGACTCCTACATGTAATTAGTTCTTCTTAGGCAAATGATCCTGGAACGGACAGCCATAGAGGGTGAGAGCCCCGTCGCCGAAAAGATGAACTATACTGGGAGATTCCTGAGTAAGGTCAGACACGTGAAATCTGGCCCGAATCTGGGTGGACCACCATCCAAGACTAAATAGTTTCGGAGATCAATAGCGGATAGTACCGTGAGGGAAAGGTGAAAAGCACCCCGGAAGGGGGATGAAATAGTTTCTGAAATCTGATGCGTTCAAAGAATGGGAGCACCCTTGTGGTGTGACCGTGTGCCTTTTGCATAATGAGCCAACGAGTTGCTCGTCTGTGGTCGGCTAAGGGATTTGACTCCCGGAGCCAGAGCGAAAGCGAGTCCGAATAGGGCGTATATGATCGCAGGTGGCAGACCCGAAACCGGGTGAGCTACCCATGGGCAGGGTGAAGGTTAGCGGAAGCTGACTGGAGGCCCGCACCCACGCATGTCACAAGATGCGGGGATGACCTGTGGGTAGGGGTGAAAAGCCTACCGAACCCGGAGATAGCTGGTTCTCCTCGAAATGCCTTTAGGGGCAGCCTCTTCGTGCACGATTGGGGGTAGAGCTACTGTTTGGATGAGGGGGTCTTCCCGACCTACCGATTCCTGATAAACTCCGAATACCAATTCTTAGACGAAGGGAGTGAGACGGTGACGGCGAATCGCCATCGTCAAAAGGGAAACAACCCAGATCATTTGCTAAGGTCCCTAATACTTGCTCAGTGGTAAAGGTGGTGCGATTGCTCCGACAACCAGGAGGTTGGCTTAGAAGCAGCCATCCTTTAAAGATAGCGTAACAGCTCACTGGTCGAGGAGTCGTGCGCCGAAAATTTAACGGGGCAAAGCAAGTAACCGAAGCAGTGAATATATATTTATATATATGGTAGAGGAGCGTTCCGTTCAGCAGTGAAGCTGTGTCGCGAGGCATGGTGGAGCGTACGGAAGTGAGAATGTTGGCATGAGTAACTACTAGGCAGGTGAAAACCCTGCCCACCGAATCCCCAAGGTTTCCCACGCAACGGCAATCGGCGTGGGGTTAGTCGGTCCTAAGGCCAGGCTGAAAAGCGTAACCGATGGATAACAGGTCAATATTCCTGTACTTCATACAGATCGCCCAAGGGCTTCGTTTGATATTTTTATGAGCCTCTGTTCCCTTCGGGGAATATGTTCTTAGAAAAGGAAGACGTTGTTCTAGGAGCGGTGGGACGGAGTGGGAAGACCAGAGCGTGTGTATTGACTGCACGTGTAACACGTAAGTCGTTGAGACTTGTAGGAAAATCCGCAAGTTGAGGTGAGCGTGGATACCAATTGCGTACCGCAAGGTGCGTTAGTCTGACTCTTTGCGCTTCCAAGAAAATCATCGCTTCCCAGAGCTGTATGAAACCGTACCGTAAACCAACACCGGTGGGGTGGTCGAGTAGACCAAGGTGAACGAGAGAACTCGCGTTAAGGAACTCGGCAAAATAGCGTCCGTAACTTCGGGATAAGGACTGACGGTGGCCGCAAGGCCATCGCCCGCAGCAAAAGAGATCAGGCGACTGTTTACCAAAAACACAGGTCCCTGCTAAGTCGCAAGACGATGTATAGGGGCTGATGCCTGCCCAGTGTCAGAAGGTTACGTGAGGGGGTTTACGCCTCTGATCTAAGCCCTGATGAACGGCGGCCGTAACTATAACGGTCCTAAGGTAGCGAAATTCCTTGTCGGGTAAGTTCCGACCCGCACGAATGGTACAACGGTCTGATCACTGTCTCAACGCGAGACTCGGTGAAATTGCAGTCCCGGTGCAAATGCCGGGTAGATGACGGAAGGACGAAAAGACCCTATGAAGCTTTACTATACGCTGGCATTGTTTTGTTGTTCTGCTTGTGCAGGATAGGTGGGAGACTTTGAAGTGGTGACGTCAGTCACTGCGGAGTCATTGTTGAGATACCACCCTTGTATTATGACAAAACTCACCTTGTGTGTGACACGCACCAGGGGACAGTGCTTGCCGGGTAGTTTAACTGGGGCGGTTGCCTCCTAAAATGTAACGGAGGCGTGCAATGGTCCACTAGTACCGGATGGAAATCGGTATTGTCGTGCAATCGCATAAGTGGGCCTGACTGTGAGACTTACAGGTCGAGCAGGGACGAAAGTCGGTGATAGTGATCCGGTGTCCGAGCACTTTAAAATGCTCAAACCACGTGGGTGGGACATCGCTCAACGGATAAAAGTTACTCTAGGGATAACAGGCTGATCGCTCCCAAGCGCCCACAGCGACGGAGCGGTTTGGCACCTCGATGTCGGCTCATCGCATCCTGGGGCTGAAGAAGGTCCCAAGGGTTTGGCTGTTCGCCAATTAAAGCGGTACGCGAGCTGGGTTCAGAACGTCGTGAGACAGTTTGGCCTCTATCCTCCATCATCATTTAGAAACGTGAAGAAAGCTGCTCCTAGTACGAGAGGACCGGAGTGGACGAACCTCTGGTGTACCTATTGTCGTGTCAACGGCAGAGTAGGATAGCTATGTTCGGCAGGGATAACCGCTGAAAGCATCTAAGTGGGAAGCCCCTTCTAAGATAACGTTTCTCCATAAGTCCGCCGGAAGATGACCGGCTAGATCGGCTACAAGTGTACGCACGGCAACGTGTTCAGCTGAGTAGTACGAACGGACGATTGAACATTTTTCTTTCCTGTTTTTATCTTCGGATAAAAATATTTGGAGTACTGTTCATGTGACATATCGCAGGCAAGACCTGCTCATTAGAATTTAATTATCTAATTACTGACGATCTCTTAGTCTTGGTGTTTCTAGCAATGGGGGTACACCTGTTCCCATCCCGAACACAGAAGTTAAGCCCATAAGCGCCGATGGTAGTGCGGCATGCGCCGTGTGAGAGTAGGCCGACGCCAAGACTAAGAGATCTGATGTAGAATATGACCACGAGGTCGTATTGAGACTTTACTGATGTTTGATGCTTGACTGTTAAAAGCATGCACCCCGAAAAATGGGACTGATTTGTTGCATATATAAAGCTGCGTATTTACTCTTCAAACATCTCTTGGATCTTCTTGAAGACCTCTGGGTTGTCTTCAAGCTGCTCCTGTAGAGGATCTTGTACAACCTTTAGTATATCCAGAACATCGTTAATACGTGTGCATTGATTTGAGTCTTCTAGACAAAGAGTTTTTACGTTTGCGAAGAGATTTGCAGCTTCAACGTACTTCTCTAGTGCGTCACGATCGAGTGCTACCTTTGCCTGAGCAAGTACAATAAATGACTCTCGGAATTTACGTACAAGTCGATCAGTCTTGTCGACAATTGGATTAATATCAGGCCGAGTGCTTGGGAGGTTAAGCTTTTGCTGCACGAGTGCAGAGGCTTGTTCTACCAATTCACGCACAGGTTCTGCCATTTGCTGTATCTCTTCTAGGGTTCGATCCCCAGTAGAGAAGTATGTCATTCCACGGTCTAGCCATGTAATAGAAGCTTCGAAGTACTGTTGTACTTCGCCATCATAGTTCCCTGATGCATACATTTTATCTATTCGACTACGTGCGATTTCTAGTGACGAAGTATTTCCTCTGTACAGTAGCTGTAGCGACACTCAGGGGCATCGCTTCGAAGCAGACATTGCATACGCAAACTTGTACGGCACTGTCAGTGGAGACACCAATGCAGATGGAACAGAGAAGGGAACCTTTAGGCCCGATGATGCTATCAACAGGGCCGAAACTGCAAAAGTTATTTACGGACGTCTAAAGCTTGAGGTTGTAGATGCACGAGAACTGTAGGTTCTTTATAGAGTCAAATTCAATTTTATCCCTAAGGGTAGAGGTATTTTTTGTATAAAAATTATATACAATAGCAAGAGGCATAGGAAGAGAAGCTGCGATAGCGGACACTGACTGGCCTCTTTCGCTATGCCTAAAATTCGCTTTATCTCTCGGCCTTTGTATCCAGTTTGCTTCTCTGCACAGCTGCAGTTGTATACACTGCCTATATGGAAGAACGACTCCAGAAAATACTCTCGGGACAAGGAATCTGCTCTCGTAGAAAGGCAGAGGAATACATCGAGGCAGGACTTGTAAAAGTAAACGGCGAGGTCGCAACACTCGGTCAGAAGGCAGAAGAAGCAGTCGACAAAATAGAGGTAGATGGAAAGGTTCTCGCAGACCGCAAAGAGATGAAGTATTACCTAATGAACAAACCCGTTGGCTTTATCACCAGTAATGTTGATAACGATGAGCATCCAGACAGAACAGTGCGTGATCTTTTACCAAAAGAATTACAGGGAAAAATATATCCAGTTGGTCGTCTCGATAAAGAAACATCAGGACTTCTTCTTTTCACGAACGATGGAGTACTTGCATACCGCTTAACTCACCCATCGTTTGATCACGAAAAAGAATACGAGGTGGAATCGAATGAAGAGGTAAAAGAAGGACAGCTGGAAAAAATGCGCACAGGTATGATGATCAAAGACGAGAAAACAAAGCCTGCAACTGTTGTTAAGATAACTTCTACTAAATTCACAATAGCCCTAACAGAAGGGAAAAACAGACAGATCCGTCGCATGTGCAAAAAGGTTGGTATTCCACTTATTGCACTAAAGCGTACACGCATAATGACGCTTAAGCCTCAGCTAGAAAAAGATGGATTCAGATTGCTGTCTGAAAAAGAGAAGAGTGCCTTGTTGAAGTCGGTGAACATTGAAGTGTAATTACTTTTGTGACTTTTGACCTCACCCCCAACCCCTCTCCTTCCACCCCGATCTTCTTTCCAGGAGAGGGGAGCTCTGTTTACTGTGAAACAATCGTCTGGCAGACTGCATGTCTGAGGGCGAAGAACTCACTAAGAGTAAAAGAGGTACAGCGACGAGAACCAGTTGCTGTAAGCAAACGCAGTGACCTGGGCGAGGAGCGCTTTAGTGGTGCTAGTACTATTTCTTCGAACGAGTTCTGTCTGCCTTGATTTTTTCGTCTCTTTTTTATCAAGAAAAAAGGGACAAGAAGATAGCGAAGCTACAAAGATTACCCTCCGATAGTAATCTCTATCTTTCCAAAGTTTAGAACCCAAATGTCGTCGATAAGACCAACGCCTACGTCGTCGTAGTCTTTTGAAAGCATGGCATCTCTGTGTGTTGGTGAGTTCATCCATTCATCAATAACTTGTTCAATTGTTGTTTGTCCTTTTGCAAGATTCTCGCCCAGAAATACCTTATAGCTACAGCGACATTCTTGCGCATTAATAACTCCGTATCCCGTAGCCTTTATTCGGCCCTGACTACGAATTCCATCTGGGTTTTCATGGGAGAAGAAATCTCTGGCTTTCATATCTTCTGCGTGTTTCTGTGCAGAAGTTTCTAGGTCTATTTGTGCGCTCAGTGGTGCAAGTGCCATTTTTGCACGCTCCATGTTGACCGCTTCGATCACTTGAAACTTAAGAGGGGAAGGCAATGCTTCTAGTCGCATAGCTCGACGCTGCTCCATCCGACTTTGCAGGTTCGTTGGCTTCGCTCTTGTCGGTGCAACAGAACGAACAGATGACGATGAACGTGCTCGGCTCCGTGGAGTAAATGTCCTGCGAGAGCTGTATTGCCTTGTTGTGACCGGTGTCCGTGACCGGTTTCTATTTTGCCTAAGAGCACGCAATTCCGTGATACTTTTACTGGTATCTGCATTGAGCCTGGCTGACCGCCTAGTCTCTACACGGTCTTCTAAAGATGTTGCACTAGCGTGGAGGGTTGTTTCTGCCTGAACGACAGCGAAGGTGCTGTTTATTCCTATAATTATAGCCAAAGCTGCTATGAGAACTTGCTTCATAAGACCAGAGAATTATAGAGGATTTCGGGCTCTATGGTTTAGATTTCAGGGTGAAATCTAGAGCAATAGCCAGAAATGTATGTTGCATTACCATTTATTAGTGCACAGAAGAATTTTTCTCTGCTATGCTCACACACATGAAAATAATCCCCCACGGAGCGGCCCTCGAAGTTACTGGAAGTTGCCATGAAATTCAGGTTGAGATAGATGGTGTTCTGAAAAGAATTTTACTTGATTGTGGAATGTTCCAAGGGCATAGGCAAGAGTCTGCTGTAAAAAATGCTACATTTGCTTTCGAGCCATCGGAGATCGACGCAATGATCCTTAGCCA
>JABJGX010000085.1 GCA_018662075.1 Candidatus Peregrinibacteria bacterium
AAGAGGTCTCTACTCATAATGATCGCTGTTCTTATTTCCCTGATGCTCCTTGCGAGTATTGGAAAAGCCATGATGTCTGTAAGAAACCTTGGTATTACAAATATTATTTCTATCGCAGGAGCAGACCTACCAAAAGACAACAATGGATACACCAACTTCCTTCTGATGGGACAGGGGCATGCAGACCATGACGGAAAGAACCTGACAGATACCATTATGGTTGCAAGTGTCGACCCAAAAGGAACCAAGAGCACGGTACTCCTCTCTTTGCCACGAGACCTTCACCTCTTAAATACAGAAAGAATGGGTAAGGGAAAGCTGAACACCATGTACCGCGACTTCCGTAGTTACCTTATATACCAGAAAGGGCTCGAACCAGAAGTAGCATCTATTGATGCCCTGCAAGAGATCGCAAACGAACTTAGTCGAAAGCTAGGGATCAACATTCATCACACGGTAAAAGTAGACTTCATCGCATTCACCAGAGCAGTAGACACTCTCGGTGGTATAGACATAGATGTTCCCTACGACATTAACGACCAGGAGTATCCAAATGAAACCTTTGGCTATGAACCTTTTGTCATTAAAGCAGGCCCTCGGCACCTCGATGGTGAGACTGCACTAAAGTACGCACGGAGCAGGCATACCACGAGCGACTTCGGGCGATCTGCGCGTCAGCAACAAGTACTCGGCACCATGGCTCACACTGCAAAAGAAACTGGCGTACTCAAAGACCCTGCAGCCATCACATCATTTATGAAGATCATGTCGGAAAACGTCGAAACTACTATGACACTTCGTGAACTAATCGGCGCTGCAGAGATCGCACAAAAACTTGATAGAGACAGTATCGTCGCCATGCAACTCAACGATCGCAATGCACTCTACGACTACATTATCGAGCCAGGTGGATTCCTCTACACGCCACCGCGCTCACTCTTTAAAGGAGCATCTGTCCTTCTTCCGGTGTCTATTCCAGAGTTCCCAGTTACATGGAGACAGCCGAAAGCATTTGCTGAACTCATCTTTAGAAACAGAGAGCTCTACCTAGATCGCCCTGTCATTTCTATTCTCAATGCTGGAGGTCCTCCGGGTACCGCAAGAAAGCTTGGAACAGAACTCAAGCGCTATGGGTTTACAGTGAGCACTATAGAGAACGCCGAAACAGAGAAAATAGACGCTTCGATGATCATCGGTGCCGTCGAACCAGACGAAATAGTAAAAAAGGTAGGAAAGATGCTTGGAATGCCTTTAAAACCATCTCCAAGCGATTTACCTGCCAGTCAGAAAGAGCGAATTACCATTATTTTAGGACGTGATTACCGCTATACTCCTTTGCAGAATCTAATCAAAAATCTCCTCTCCAACCCCACCCCCTAACCCTACCCCCTAATCCTACCGTGACTCCTAGAGAGATCATCGCAAAAGCGTGGGCAATGACCAAAAAAGAAAAACTTCTTCGAAGGTGGGGGTTCTCTTCAGCTCTACTAGAGACATTACTCAACGTAAAACTCCTCATCTACCAGTCTTGGTTCTTTTACCTCTACGTTATCAAGGGTGAAACTATTAGCTTCTTTGCAATGGAAGAGCTCTTTATAGAATACATGCCAGCAACAGTTGCATGGTCGCTTATCGTCTTCATCTTCTTTCTCGTTGCAGTGGAGCTTATCTTCCCTCACTTTGCGAAAGGTGCAGTCATCGGGCTTGCAGCGAAAGCACACAAAAAACAGGAGGTAAAAGGAGGACTGGTTCTCGCACTCTATAACTGTGTCCCCATCTTTATTGTTCATGAACTCTTCGTTCTTGGTGGCATCTCTACTGTCATTACTATTGGCTCTCTTATGATCCGGTACGGACCTCCAGGAGATTTCCTACTCCTCCCACTCGGACTTCTTGTGTTCTTCTGGATATTCTCCAACATTTTGCATTTCTTTGCAGCGTTTGCAGAAGAAGCAATTGTTATCCATAAACTTGGACCGTTCGCTGCTATCGGCAAAAGTATGAAGCTCATTATTAGTCACCTCGGACACGTTGTCTTCTTGCTGATCCTTCTCTTTGTTATTAGCCTTCGTATTCTGATAAACATCGTGATGATCCTCCTCATTCCAGGAGTCGTCATGGGTGTCGGTTTACTCCTTACAAAAGTCTTCTCCCCTGTACTGAGTTACAGTATTGGAAGCTTTATTGGTTTGATTCTCGTTGCAACAGGAAGCTACTTCTTTGCATACGTCACGGTCTTCAAGCAAACCGTGTGGACCATTACCTATCTAGAACTCAGCCAGATCAAAGACCTCGATGTCATCCACGAGGAAGCGAAAGAGTAGTAGTGTAAACTGTGTCCATGAAAGATTATCACGTACGTCTACGGAGCAATATCTGGAAGCTTTATATCCTCGATTTTTTACGTGGGTCACTATTCTTCATTCCAATCATTGTCCCGTTCATGCTGAGCACTGGTCTCAACCTCCAACAAGTATTCATCTTGCAGGGTATTTTTACAATGATCTCTGTTCTGTTTGAAATTCCTTCTGGGTACGCATCAGATAAATGGGGCCGAAAAAGCACGTGCATCGTTGCTGGTGTTACCTCGTTCATCGGGATCTACTTCTATGCCATCAGTACGAACTTCACAACGTTCCTCGTTGGAGATATCTTCCTTGGAATTGGCATGAGCTTTTATTCAGGAACGCTTGAAGCACTCATGTACGACACGCTCCTTGAACTAGGCGAGACAGACTCTTATAAGCGTGTCAGTGGAAACCTCGCCCTATCACATTTTGGGGCAGAGGCAATTATGAGCGTCATTGGAGGCTTCCTCGTAGCGTATAGTCTCAGGCTGCCTGTGTATGCATCGCTGGTTCCGTACGGACTCGGATGTCTTGTCGTCCTGCTCCTCCAAGAACCACGAAGGCACAAAATGCAGGAAGGAAGACACCTTGAAATCATGTGGCGGATCACCAAAGAAAGTATCATCCATAATGTCCCACTGCGATGCATCATTATTCTTAATAGTGTCATAGCCCTTATGACCATGTCGCTCTTCTGGTACACCCAGCCATACCAGACAAGTGTAGGGCTTCCTCTAGTGTACTTCGGACTCATACACGCCGTCATTGTTTTGATTGGCGCCATCGCATCAAAGTACACGCATAGCCTAGAACAATATTTTGATGATCGATTACTCCTCACAACCATCGCACTCACTGTGTTCATATCGTTTATTGCACTCGGATACATCTCCTCCCTATGGGCGCTCGTCTTCTTCGGCTTTGCACGTATCGCTTGGGGGATCCTCTCTCCTCTTACCAGTAACATTATTAATAGAATGACAACCTCTGACATACGAGCAACAGTATTGTCTATACGATCGTTCTTCTTCCGTGGAATGTTTACACTCGCTTCTCCTCTGCTTGGTTACATGGCAGATGTATTAACTATTAACCAAGCAATTCTCATAACAGGAATAGTAGGAGGGATACTGATAGTGATCACGTTCTTCAGTATGAGTTTAGTGTGGAATAAAATTCCACAATAAAAAAGATTTGACAGTGAACACCCGTACACCTACTATGGTGTACGACCGTTCCACCATACACTATGAGCCTTACACCACATCAGCGCACCGTGCTGAATTACATCGGAGAGTTCCAACGCAAACGCGGATACTCCCCTTCACTGAGCGACCTTGCTCTTGCCTTTGGCGTGAGTAGTAAAAATGCTGTCGCGAAAGTGGTAAACGTTTTAGTGCGCGAAGCACACCTGGAAAAAGACCCAAAGGGCCGTATTAAGATTATGGAACACGGAAACGAAACAGAAAACGTACCACAACCAATGATGCTTCCCCTCTTCGGTCCTATTTCTGCAGGTTTTGCAGCACCAGTAGAAGAGCAAGCAGAAGAAATGATCACACTGGATAACTATCTGATTGGCGACAAGGCTTCCACCTTCCTCTTGCGTGTCAAAGGAGACAGTATGATGGATGCAGGTATCTACGAAGGAGACATCGTCGTCGTGAACCGTAAAAAAACACCGAAGCTCAATGACATTGTTGTCGGAGTACTCGACGGAGAGTTCACCTTAAAGCGCCTCAAGCGCGATAAAGGGAAATACTATTTGCAAGCCGAGAATGCCAGTTATCCGGACATGTACGCTGTTGAAGAGCTACAAACAGCAGGTGTCATAGAGGGGATAATGCGAAAGTACTAACACCTATTTTATTACCGTTTTACAACGCTTTTTAATGATCGCGCATATCGATGCGGATGCTTTTTTTGCCTCCGCCCTCCAAAGAAAACGGCCAGACCTAAAAGGAAAACCACTACTCGCGCTGGGTATGGGAGGAGGGTGCGTGATAGCTGCAAGCTATGAAGCAAAAGCATGCGGGATAAAGACTGGTATGCGCCTCGGAGATGCAAGGCGACTATGCCCAAACGCTGTTGCTCTTCCGTCAGACTTCGACGAAGCGCTCCTTGCCTCTCGTCAGATAGAACAGATCCTCCAGAACCGTTGCCCAATCATTCAGCGGTACAGTGTTGATGAATGGTTCCTCGATGTCCGTGCATTACCAGGTGGTGTCCCTGAAGACATCCTCGGTTGGGCAGTAGAACTAAAAGATACTGTAAGCCGCTCTGTCGGGCTGACTGTCTCTATAGGAGTTGGACCAAGTAAGTTACTCGCAAAGATGTCTAGCGAGTACCAAAAGCCCTTTGGGGCAACCATAGTCTTACCTCATAAAGATTCTAAACGCGCGAACTGCCCTTCCATTTTAACGATCGAAGAATTCTTGCGCGACAGAACAGACGACTCAATCCCCGGGATAGGAGCAAGGCGCGCTGTACATGCCGAAGCAAATGGGTGGCACACTGCATGGGACATCGCAAATGCTGACAAAGAGAAAGTGCAGCGTCTTTTTGGCAGGCCTGGACTCGACATGCAACGAGAGCTCCTCGGTGAGGCACTCGAGAAAGTGGAAACAGAGAGCGCTCCACCGAAATCTATTTCTCGCACACGAAGTTTTAGACCTGATAAAAATAGAGAGATGGTGTACGCACATCTTTTGCATCATTTGACCTACACCATGCTAAAAATGAGGCGTGAAGGTTTGGCATGTACGTCGGTCACTGTGTGGCTTCGAAATGCGGAGTACACCTTCGAACAAAAAATATACAAACTCCCCCAAGCCACAGATACTGAAGAACAAGTACTTCCCTACATGCATAAGTTATTTGAAAAACTCTATGAGTACGGAACCGCGTACACCCAAGTAGGCCTTGGGCTTTATGGGCTCAACCCAAAAGGCGGCGTGCAGTATTCTTTATTCGAGAACATTAAAAGATTAGACGAAGCAGAAGATGTCCAACGTGCTATGGACACTCTTCATAAACGATACGGAAGGGAATCCCTCAAGCGTGGGGCAGCTCTTCCTGTTGTCAGTGCCAAGAAGCAGCGTCTGGGAGCCATAAACGAGTAGCCTGTGTGACAATGTATATACAATGTAATACAAAATAGCTTTGCTATTCCTTTGCCTCTTTTGCAACTTTTGAAAGATCAAAAGTAGCCAAAAATCTTAGCCACGCCACTGATATGAACGACGTCTGTCAGTTGCGTTTGTCTGAGCGAAAAGAATAACCATGCCTACTTCTTTATAGTGCCCGAATGCTCCGCAAGGCGGAGTTGAGGGTACGCACGTCTACAGTGAAAGAGTTATTGCTTTGAGTGAGTTAGCAACTGACTTGATTTTTCGTGCCTTTTTATCAAGAAAAAGGCACAAGAGAAATAGCGGAGCTGTGTCACATTGTATCGCATTTGTGACACAAACAATTACTTCAAACTCTCCAATCTATCAAGAACCTTTGCAAGCTTCCCTTCTGCAGTAGATAGCTTCTCTCTTTCAAGAGCTACCACCTCCGCTTGTGCATTTTCAACAAATTTCTCGTTACCGAGTTTTGCATTAACACCTTTGATAAACCCTTCAAGTTTAGCTTTTTCTTTACCAAGCTTTTCAATCTCTTTGTCTTTATCAATAAGGCCATCAAGAGGCATATGGATCTCGACATCTTTCAGGAACGATGATGCTGCATTGTCAGGCTTCGCAGCACCTGGATTCGTATCAATCGTCAGACTCTCTACTCTTGCAATACTTTTGATGTGCGACTCTTGAGATTCCAAAAGCATTCCGTGTTTCTCCGTAAGCAATGTAATACTTATTTTTGCCCCCGGCTCTATCCCCTGGTCAGATCGCAAACTTCGAATTCCAGAGATCACATCGATCACTGTTTGCAAATCATCCTGAGCTGTTTGGTCTTTTAATCTTTCATTAACAACTGGCCACTCATGTGCAATAAGCATTCCAGCATCGGTCGGTTTTACACTGTCCCATAACTCTTCTGTTACAAACGGACAGTAAGGGTGAAGCAACGTGAGTAGTGTTCGCAGTGTGTGAATAAGCACTGCAGGGTTAGCTTCTCCTTTAGAAAGTTCTAAGTAC
>JABJGX010000066.1 GCA_018662075.1 Candidatus Peregrinibacteria bacterium
AGAGATGGAATACCAGTTTCTCCTGGCATTACTGGTGTCTCTCCTGGATCAATAGGGTTTCTCGGAGCATTTGAACCGAGTACAGAACCAAGCACTAATGGTGCACTTGAAGAGTCTGGGCTACCAACTACAATAGACACTTCTTTTGAGAAGGCACTTTCCTCATTGCCGGAGCTTAAAGCTCTTACCGCAAGGTAGTATTGCGTCCCAATAGAGAGCGACCTGATAGTAATAGTATTCTCACTCTTATCGATAGTCTTTCTTTGAATATACCTCCCAGATGTTGTTCCGTAGTAGATATTGTATGCCTTCATCTGATTTGAATTCAGAGGATTCCATGAAAGGAAGATGGCACTACCATCTGTTGTTACGCGAACATTCTGAATCTGCAATAGCGAGAATGCAGTTCGAGCAGTGTTATTTTGTTGTGCTGGTGCAGGAGTTTCGGGTGTATCTGGAGTATTATCAACGGGAACTTCCATAGTCTCTGGCTCATCAGATAAGCTTGGAATACAGATGCCACTGCCACAAAGACCACTTTCACACTGGTTGTCTGTAATACAACTGTCACCATTGGGTACTTTCGTATCTGGCTCAGCACAACTACCCGAGATGCAAAGGTCAGAATTACAGTCACTATTACTAATACAAGCGTTTTCTGGCATTGGAAGATCATCAAACGGATTAACATCAGATGCATCATTGTCATCGCTTACCTCTTCTTCCACTGAGTCATCCTCAGCAAAGACGACAAGAAGTACTCCTGGATCATCTTCTAGGATGTATGAATCATCAGATCCATCTTTGGCCATAATCACTGTGTGACCATCAATCTGAGGGTCATGAAACGTGATCGGTGTTTTTCCAACACTCGTATCGAGCACCGTAAATTGTATTCGAGCAAACATGACTTTCTTTGACTCGGAACCACCCCCGTCTGCACTTGCTCCCATCTTTGCGTATCCTTCGTTATCAGAGAATGCATTTTCTCCAGGTGTGACAACAGGGAAAGCGCTATGGATATCTATGCTGTTACCTTGCAGTACATCGGGATCGTACGAAAGCCATGCTCGTGCACGTGCGATTTCTTGTTTACTAGGATTATCAATAACAACATCAATATCGAGAATGTCTCCTTCACGGAGTGGTCGAGTCTTTAGGGTCTGTGGGTCATGAATCTCAAAGTCCGTACAGGTAATGCCTCCACGCCCACCACCAGTATTCGCAACAATACCAGGACTAGGAATTGGTCCTAGTGCCCATAAGTCATCGTCATCACCTTCTGTAGTACGCAGGTCACAGTGTGGATAGAACTCGAAGTTCGCATCCATTGTTGCAGCAAACGTCTGCTGAGGCAGGGCGGTGCTTAGGAGCGCTACGACGTAGAGGTAGAGCCCAAGCCTGTGCTTGTGTGTATTTCTATTCATAGAAAAGAGAATTACTGCAAAGAGAGGATGGAGAGAATTCGAATAGCATCGTCTACTGTAATCTGTCCATCAGCATTCGGGTCAGCTAAAAGCTGGTCCGAAGTAGAGAGAACATATCCCTGTGCAACCTCGAGAACCAAGATTGCATCAGCGATATTTACAGTACCGTTACCATCGATATCCCCAGCCAGTGCCGTACCACCTGCCTCGATGAGGCGAACTGGTTGTACGTTACCTGCAGTACGAATGCCGATTGCGAAGGAGCTCACTAGGCACAATGTACTTAGTGTTAAGAGCTGAATATTCCTCCGAATGTAGTGTGGGTATTTAATGTACATATCGTATTATTATAGCGTAAAATCGCACTTTCCACGAGGGTGGACAAGTTGCGAAACCTAAATATTGTGGTATAGATAAATATCAATGTGATACACTCATGCTCCTATGTCTCAGATATTCCTTTTAACTGGCGAAAACTTGTACCAAATTAGTGAAGAGAAAATGCGCTGGATAGATAGTTTTACTGATAAATTTGGCGAAGAAAACATTCTTCGGCTCGATGCAAAAGGGCTCAAAGTATCAGAATTGCTCGATGCCATAGCAACAGCACCATTTATAGCAGAAAAAAGACTCGTAACCATAGATGGAATACCAAAAATGGACAAAGAACACATCCAGCAGATTGAAAAAGTTATTCACCCTGCAGTACTGTTAATGATCACAGAACCAAAGCCAGATAAGCGACTTTCA
>JABJGX010000046.1 GCA_018662075.1 Candidatus Peregrinibacteria bacterium
GTGTGAAGCAGAAAATCCAAACATTGGACAGTTTGCAGTTCCTCCTGCAATCACTGGTCCCAGGTTCCCTCTCTACAGGCCAGAGCTTCTTATGAAGCAGCTCGACGATGCTATCTGCCAAATAAATGGACTGCCATCACGGACACCACCTGCACTCTGTGGTTTTGATGTAGCAAAAACACTCGACCTTCCACCGCTCAGCTTTCTGCAATCAGGTGATAAGCTCGCAACACAACCAGGAAAGTACGCCACCAATAGTATCGCTCTGGAAAATGCCGCACAGGGACTCGGTGCCCGTATCGCAAATGAAATGTTTATTCAATACTTAAACACTGGAGCGAAAAACTTTGCCGAGCTTATGAAAATGTCACACCGCCTCTTTACCGAAGTAGGAGATATTACATTCCCAAGTACCATGTGCCCACGGTACACAGACGGAGACCTTTGCGACCAACTACAATAATGCTGTATCGAAATCTTATCATTGGCATCACGCTCACACTGTTACCACAGATGGCATCTGCGCAGTGTCCAGAAGGAGAACGAACAAAAAAACTACTAGAAAAAACACCCACCGGTCATTACGCACAGCAAGTTATCGAACGTGTCGACAAAGGGCTAACCGCAGCAAAAAATATGCCAAGCAATACAGAAATTTTTGATACGTTCAAAATGCACTGGCTGATTAATATCGAGTCGATCATGTATATGCTTCTCGACACAGAAATACATTCTGTTGAATACTCAAGAGACCTCACAAAAATTAGTGCGTGCCTGCATGCAGACCTTGCAATTCTAGAAGCAAAAATGGAAGAAGTACGTTGCGAACTCAAAGAGGCGCACCTTAATAAATCACCAGGCGGTGTCGGTCGCTTAGAATCTATCGCACTCTTTCTAAACAACAGATACAAACACCTGGTCCTTGGTGCTCTAAACACAAAACATACAGACCCTACATGGCAATACTGGCACGCATTCGACGAACCATACCAAGGATGGTGCTGCGTCTCAGGCCCTAACGAATGTCGCCCAATGACATCGTCTGAATGTAGTAAAGAGGAGAATAATCCTGTAGGAGGAAACGAATTCTATCCAACACGAAATGACTGTCTGAATAACGACGTCTGTATTAGTGCAAGCGGACCAGATAACGCACCACCAAAGTACGAACCCATTTGCCCATTTGACTCCAACTATCTCGCTCCTACATTCTCTGGGTACGGCTGTGACCTCACCGTGCTCGATGAATTCCGCGATCTCGATGATACCAGTCTCAAAGAGGAGTACGACGCACTCGACGCACTCGTCGACGTACGCGACCGATTCCTCGACGACACAGACCATATCAGGCAGTCAGCACTAAAGATGGACTCAATCCTCGATGAAACCATGCTCTCAGACGCAGAGCGTCAACATTTAAACCAGTTTGGAGAAGCAAAGGTCCGCGACATAGAGCACAAGCGGGTGTTTGGATGTGAAGCTGATGTCCCACCAGAGGGAGATGATGATGAGGACGGTGATGGGGACCCAGCGGACAAAGTGAAGCCTTCAAAGCTATGGGCAACACAAGAGGTGCGTGGGCCATTCTTCTTTACGAAAGACCACCTCAACATTTGGAAAGAATTCTTCCGACTAAACCTATGGTGGACAGGGCAAAGGGAATATCCAGACTACTTAAAAAAGCCAAGTGAATTCTTTAAAGAGGAAGACCGAGAGAAGTCGATGTCACTCAACTCACTACTCGTCCCTCGAAACCACCTCCGAAAACGCTGGGACTTGTTTATGAAGAGCCAGGCAACACAAGAAGCAGTCATTCTCCCAAAAGCACAAGACATGCAGCAAGGTGTAGTAAGCGCCATGCAACCACTGCGCGATGCGATGAAAGGAAATATCGAACTAGTACAAGACTCTTCTGGTGGGCTCCGTAAGTTTGCCAAAGGTTACGCATACTTCCTCAGAAGGTCATGTGTTAATAGGCAGTGTAATAGCCAACTAGAAACCATCTTAAAGATTCTTTTTTCTGACATTTGTTTCCCATATGCGTCGGGTGAGTTTGAAACCGGCACAGATGAAAGTGGCGCAAGTGGAAGCGAAACATGGAAAGCTTGTAGGGATGCGGTAGACAACCTCTAGCAAGAGGCAATTGCCAATTGGTAGATATTTGTCAAACAGCAATAACAGGAACCAATTGTACAGAAGCACCAGTGAGCGGATACGACCTCTCAGCCCTCGCACCTATGTACCTCACATCACTACCGATAGATCCAACTCAAACAGGTTCGACTATCACTGGGTATCGTGTATACAAGTCTGGAAGTTTCAACAAAGTATGCAGCCCTGTGCTTGATGCAGGTTGTGGAAGTTAATGCTACAATAGACCTCCTATGAAGCCCGAGGATTTCGTCCATCTCCATTGTCACTCTACCTACTCCCTTCTGGAGGCTCTTCCAAGCCCAGAAGAGATCGTTTTGCGCGCAAAAGAACTAGGGCAAACAGCGGTAGGCCTCGAAGATAAAGGGAATACATACGGCCTTATCGAATTTTATCAATACGCACTAAAACACGGAATAAAGCCGATTCTCGGACTCGAAACATATGTTGCCGTTCGTAGTCGTCACGACAAAGAAAGCGGAATCGATACAAAGAGGTACCCGTTGGTACTGCTCGCAGAGTCTCAAAAGGGATATGAAAATTTGTTGCAGCTTGCAACAAAAGCAGCACTGGAAGGAATGTATTACAAGCCACGAGTAGACGACGAACTTCTCAAGGAACATGGTGAAGGACTCATTGCACTAACAGGTCCCATGAGCGGAGCAATCCCACAAGCAGCACTTGCAGAAGATGGCGAGCGCATTGCAGAATTTGTCACGAAGTACCAAGGATTTTTTGGAAAAGAAAATTTATACTTCGAACTAATGGACCTACCAAATGTCACAGGACAAGCGGAAATCAACCAGCAACTTATTCAATGGGGCAAAGAATTAAATGTACCACTGGTGGCAACAAACAATAGTCACTACTGCAACCCAAGCGATGCAGAGGCACATGATGTACTGCTCTGCATTCAAAAAAATGCACACGTCGATGACCCAAGTAGGTTTTCTATGCGAGACAGTGACTTCTCTATCAAGCCATATGACGAAATGGAAAAATCATTCGAGCACATCCCCGAAGCACTAGAAAATACACGTGTCATCGCAGACCGATGCAACATCGAATTACAATTTGGAAAGTATCACATTCCACGATTTCCGACTCCTAAAGAAGAGCCAGAGCATGACTACCTTACAACCTTATGCAAAGAAGGATTTCAGAAATTCTATCCAAAACCAACCGACGAGGTTAACGAGCGACTGCGATACGAACTTCAAATCATCGAAGAAATGGGATTCTCTGGGTACTTCTTAATCGTTGCGGACTTTGTGAACGAAGCAAAGCGTAGAGGGATAACTGTCGGACCTGGACGTGGCTCTGCTGCGGGTTCTATGGTCAGTTACTGCCTCGGAATTACCGCACTCGACCCCATGGAGCACGGCCTACTCTTCGAACGATTTCTGAATCCTGCTCGTATCTCTATGCCTGATGTGGATATCGACTTTGCAGATAACCGTAGGGACGAAGTGCTCGAATACGTACGAGAGAAATATGGAGAAGACCACGTTGTGCAGATCTGCACATTTGGAACACTTGCAGCGCGTGCTGCCGTAAAAGATGTAGGACGAGCATACGGTGTGCCATTCCTTGAAATGAACATGCTGGCAAAGCTTATTCCAGAGCGGCCAGGAACAACGCTAACAGAGGCACTCGAAACACCAGAGATGAAAGCGGCATACGATGAGAACCCAACCTACAAAAAAATTATCGACATTGCATTCAAACTGGAAAAGAAGGCTCGTCACGTCTCTGTGCACGCGTGTGGAGTGATTATCACCCCAGAACCAACTGCACACTACACCGCTCTTCAGCGCGCGCCAAAAGACGACCAGACAACCATTACACAGTCCTCTGCAAAACCACTCGAAGCTCTCGGGCTTCTAAAAATGGACTTCCTTGGGCTGATGAACCTTACTGTTATTCAAACAACGCTCGAAATTCTGGAAAGAACAAAAGGTGAAACGATTGAAATTAAAAATATCCCAACCGATGATGAACTTGCATTCGCGCTACTACAAAAAGGAGACACCACTGGCGTCTTCCAGTTGGAATCGGGTGGAATGCGTCGGTATCTGAAACAGCTAAAGCCAACTGTCTTTGGCGATATCACTGCGATGGTATCACTCTATCGTCCAGGTCCTATGGAATGGATCCCGAGTTACATTAAGCGAAAGCACGGAAAAGAGAAGGTGAAATACATTCACGATGACTTAAAACCTATTCTTGAACCAACGTATGGAATTGGAATTTACCAAGAACAGATTCTCCAGATCGCGCAGGTCTTTGCAGGCTTCTCACTAGGGGAAGCAGACTTACTCCGTCGTGCAATCGGAAAGAAAATTATGTCAGAGCTGGAAGCACAGCGCGAAAAATTTCTCTCGGGCTCACTGGAAAATGGCTACAAAAAAGAGCTCGCAGAGAAAATATTTGATGATGTTATCACACCGTTCGCAGGATACGGTTTCAACAAATCTCATGCAGCCGGATATGCACGTATTGCATACGAAACTGCCTACCTCAAGGCGCACTACCCAACAGAGTTCATGGCGGCGCTCCTCTCTTCTGATGCACAGCGCACCGACCGTGTCTTAATCGAGATCAACGACTGTCGTGCAATGGGAATCGAAGTACTTCCTCCAGATATCAACGAATCGCTGCGGCACTTCACCGCACTTCCTGCAAAGAAAAAGGGGGAGCACAACGCTATTCGCTTTGGACTCACTGCTATTAAAGGAATTGGTGACACTTCTGTACTTCAGATCATTGAAGCACGAGAAGCAGCAGGAAAATTTGAAGGAATAGAAGATTTTGCAAAGCGTATTCCTGCAAAAGTACTCAACAAAAAAACACTCGAAGCACTATCAAAAGCAGGGGCACTCGACTCACTCGCCGAAAGGAGGCAAGTAGTGGGCCACTATGCTTTGATCGTGGAATTCGCCAAGGCAATTGGCGATGTCAGTAGCCAGCAAACAGACCTCTTTTCTCAGATGGATGATGACGAAGCGGCAAAGATCGAGTTTCCAGAAACAGTAGAAGCCACAAACCTCGAAAAGCTGCAGTGGGAAAAAGAGACGCTCGGAATGTACGTATCGAACCATCCACTGGCAGGCCTTTCAAAATACATTGCAAAGAAAGCCCAGCTGACAAGCACTCTCACCGAAGAGGACGCAGGAAAGAAGGTAACGGTTGCGGGAATTGTCGAGAGCATCAAAAAAATTGTCACGAAAAAAGGTGAAACCATGGCCATTGTTTTCCTCGAAGATCCAACTGGAAAAATAGAGGTTACACTCTTCCCACGAACATATGCACAGGCGGCTGCGTTCATCGAACAGCCAGACATTGTTATCGTAGTATCGGGAACATTAGACTTACGTGTAGGACAGCTGCAAGTCCGCGCAAACGCCATTAAAAAAGTATCGCTCACACGCATGATTACCAATGCAAAAGAAGGTGGCTTCTTCGATGAAGAAGAAGCGAAAAGAGGACTGAGTATGAACACGGTAAGCATTGGTGATGAAATAGAGTTGCTCGATGAAGAGGGAAACGTTATTGCAGGGGAAACAGTATCTATCACTGAAAAAACAGTTGATAAAAGCGAAAAAGAGGGCACTCCGATAAAAGAGGAGGGTAAAAAAGCCCCAAAGAAAGAGGTTGATGAAAAGAAAAAGGATGACACATCTGCAGAGAAAACTATTCACGACAGTATCTCTATCCATACGATAGACTTACCAGCAAGAGCACCGAAGAAAATGCTCCTAGACATTAAAAAAGTTCTCGAAACATATCCCGGAAAAGAGAAAGTTCAGCTGCGAATAGGAGAACAAGAGATTCCCCTCCCTCTTACTATTAACATGTCGACCGTTCTAGAAAAAAAGCTGGAAGAAGTACTCGCTCTCTACGAAACTGCACAATAATTCCTATGAACATTCAGCCTCTATCAGACAAGAGCATTCAAGAAGCCATCGCACTACTGCGCGATGGTGGCGTTGTCGCTCATGCAACAGAGACCTGTTACGGACTTGCCTGTGACCTCGGGAATGCAGAGGCAGTAGCGAAACTCTTTGCCATAAAAAACCGACCACTAAACCTTCCAGTCAGCGCACTTTTTGTGTCCATAGACCAGTCACAACAATACGTAGAATGGAACGAAGCTGCACTCACGCTCGGCACGCAACATTTACCAGGGCCACTGACGATTATCCTCATGAAGAAACCGGGCTGCGCTCTGCATGTCTGCCCGGAGGGAGGTGAGTCTGTAGGCGTGCGCATTTCTTCGCACCCAACAGCACGGCAGTTGGCCGAAGCATTCGGTAGCCCCCTGTCAACAACGTCTGCGAACATACACGGAAAGAAAAACCCATACTCAACAGAAACTATCGCCGAGCAGTATGCACGTGCCCAAGTAGTTCCAGACCTTATTATTGACGAAGGAGAACTCAGCCATGAGGCCTCTTCTACGGTTGTCGATGCTACGCATGGGTCAGTGGAAATGCTCCGAGAAGGAAATATAGGGCTTTAAACTTTCCACCTGACACTTTCCTCTTTACATTAACCCTATGGATTGCCCACGTTGCAAAAATGCGAGCACCTCAGTAGTCGACTCTCGACTTGCTGAAGATGGACGTGCGGTTCGAAGAAGGCGTGAATGCGATAAGTGTAGTCATCGTCTTACCACATTTGAGCGCCAAGAAATGAGCACTCTTATTGTTATCAAAAGAGACGGAACACGTGAACCTTATAACAGGGAAAAGCTACAAAGAGGTATTTGGGTTGCGTGCACCAAGAGGCCAGTATCCCAAGAAAAAGTGGATAAGATGCTGAGTAAACTAGAAGAAAAATGGGGTACAAACAAGAAAGAAGTTGCCAGTTCTACTGTGGGAAACGACGTTATGAAAGAGCTGAAACGGCTCGATAAAGTGGCGTACATCCGTTTTGCGTCTGTGCATAGAGAATTCAAAGACGTCGAAGAGTTCAAAGAAGCGATGAATAAACTTTTGTAGCCCCTAAAAGCTACGTATACTCCCTCCACAATGCTTCGAACTCACAACTGTGGCGAGCTAAACCCTACTCAGAGCGACTCTGAAGTAGTGCTTTGCGGATGGGTACACCGTCGTCGAGACCACGGAGGCCTTATTTTTATCGATCTTCGAGACCGATATGGCTTTACGCAAGTGGTCATCAACCCAGAAGATGCCGACATCTTTAAGCAAGCAGAAGCAGTACGTCCAGAATGGGTATTAAAAGTAACAGGAACAGTACGGAAAAGACTGGAGGGTGCAGAGCGTGAAGAGAATCCTACTGGTGGAATCGAAGTTGTGGTTAGTAACCTAGAAGTTTTAAACCAGGCAAAGACTCCTCCGTTTGAAATCGACCAAGATAAAGATGTTGGCGAAGAAGTACGCCTCGAATACCGGTTTTTAGACCTTCGAAGAACGCGCATGCAAAAGAATATGAAGATGCGTCATGACATTACAGGAGTTATTCGTAACTATTTTAGGGACAACGAATTCCTCGAAATCGAAACACCTATTATGATCAAAGGAACGCCTGAAGGATCACGAGAATACCTAGTCCCTTCAAGGCTTTACCACGGAGACTTCTATGTTCTTCCACAGAGTCCACAGCAACTAAAGCAGCTGCTTATGGTGTCTGGTGTCGACAAGTACTTCCAGATTGCTAGATGCTTTAGGGATGAAGACCAGCGTGGAGACCGTCAGCCAGAGTTCACACAGTTCGAAATAGAAATGAGCTTCTGCGACCAAGACGACGTCATGAGTGCTATGGAAGGATGCTTTAAAGAATTAACAAAAGCTATCCGCCCAGATAAAAAGTTCCCAGACACATTCCCACGCATGACCTACCAAGAGGCAATGAATAGGTACGGGTCTGATAAGCCAGACATTCGTTTCGGACTAGAGTTTGCAGATGTATCAGACATTGCTGGAAACTGTGGCTTCGGCGTATTTGAAAGTATCGTCAAAGGAGGTGGAACAGTACGCGCAATGAACGTACCGGGAGGAGGGTCATTCAGCCGTAAAGACATCGACGACCTAACAGACCTTGCTCAGCGTCACGGTGCAAAAGGACTTGCATGGGTACGCGTTGGTGAAGAGGCTGGACCGGTTGTCAAAAACTCAACACCAGAATTCCTAGAGGCTTTAAACAAAATAACCGGTGCTGCCGATGGAGACATTATCTTCTTCGCAGCAGGAAGCTTCCCACACGCACTCGAACCACTGGGTGAAGTACGAAAAGACTGTGCCGCTCGGCTAGATATTATCGACAAAACGAAGTGGGCATACTTGTGGATTACAGACTTCCCAATGTTCGAAAAAAACGCAGATGGAGCAGTAGGAGCAGTGCACCACCCATTCACTCGTCCTCATGCAGACGATGAGGGATTGGTTGATACAGATCCATTCGCAGCACGTGCCATTGGATACGACCTTATTCTCGATGGAAACGAAGTGGGCGGAGGGTCTATGCGAATCCACGAGCGTGATCTCCAAAAGAAGATCTTTAGCATTCTCGGTATCTCAGAAGAGGATGCAGAACGAAGGTTTGGCCACATGCTCCGTGCATTCGAATATGGCGCACCACCACATGGTGGAATTGCCATGGGTCTCGACCGCGTATGTATGCTCTTTGCAGACGAGCCAAATATCCGTGAAGTTATGGCATTCCCGAAGGACCAGAAGGCAAAAGACCTGATGCTAGGAGCTCCATCCCCAATGCCAGAGGCACAGCTTACAGAGCTTGGTATCAAGATCTTGGAAGATTAGCCGCCACAAAGCATGTCCCTTCAGTTAGCCCAAAAGGCTGTTTTCTGCTATAATAGTATGAAATGGGTACATCAAAAAAAGAACCGGCAGATCGCAAAAAAGAAGGTTTAAAATTCGAAGAAAAGAACCGCGAACATCGAGCTGAACTTAAGGGGAAGCAGGAGAAAAAACGTGCTGTTCGAAAAGCAATAACCGGTAAGCAGGCTGCCTGGGCACAGAAGGGAATAGAAGAGGAAAAACAGCAAGAGATAAAGAGTAAAAAAGAGGTGGTCGAATTTAAGAAGCGAAAAAAGAAAACAGAGGAAGAAATTAAGATATTCCAAGCAAAGAAAAAGGCAGAGGAAGATCGTCTAGAGGTACGCCGAAAAGAGCGAGAAGACGAACGAAAAGGACAACTGGAATACCTAAAGGAAATGAGTAACCGTAACCGTTGGCAGATAAACAAAGATAAAAAGATCCAAGAGGCAGAGTCAAAAAAGCTCTCCAAGAAAACAGAAGCCGACCGCAAGGTGCAGCAGACAAAGCTTCAAAGCGATGTTGTACAAAGGCAGAAAATGCGCACTGCACAGAAAGATGGACTCAAGAAAAGAGGAGAGGCAAACATCAAAGAGGAACAAACGATTGTAGATATACGAAATACTGCACGTAGTGATCAAGCCAGATTAAAAGCGCAGGAACAAACAAGTACTCTACAACTAGAAACACGCCTTGATAGAGATAGGGCAATCGCAAATAGCTACACGAATCCTGCTCAAAAGCAGATGGAGATTCGTAAAGTGGACATGGTTGAAAAGCGAGAGCGTAGCCGGGTTGTCAGTAAGTACAAGAAGCTTGCAGAAGGTATCGAAGTAAAGGCAAACCAAGATATCCAACGTGTTAAAAGAGAGGCGAAAAAGACCCGTGATAAGGCCACAAGCGACGAGCGCAAGGGTAAGGCAGCTGCACAGCGTGAACGAAATCAAACACGCCTACAGGCCAATAAAGACTCTCTGCAGAAGAAACAGACGGCGGATAAGCTCGAAGAGACAGAAATCATCGAAGCACGGAAGTTCGATGTAACAGAATAAAGCCGGAAAAGAGCCCATTTCGCTTGTGAAATAGGAGAAACCTTAGTTAACTATACGCCGTGCCGGGATGGCGGAATTGGTAGACGCGCTGGTCTTAGGAACCAGTGGGGCAACCCCCCGTGGAGGTTCGAGTCCTCTTCCCGGCACCAGATAGATACTTAAAAACCCGAAGGAAATTTCCTTCGGGTTTTGAATACCTAACTAAACAAGTTCAGCTGGTCCCACATCATTACGATTCTCTATGCTGCCACTTTCAAGCTTAGACCTGTAATCATCCTTCTTCTTCTCAAGTCGATCCTGTAATGACTTCGTGCCATCTGCACCACTTCGGTCTGGATTCTGTTCCGTATTTTTAAGGTACGCAAGTTCTGCATCGACAGCATCGATAACGAGCTGTGCATTCTTACGACTTGGGTCTTTTGTATATGCCTCTTCTTTTGTTCGACGATATTCCTCAACACGCTTTCGTGCGTACTGTTCAGAATTATCTTTGATGTCATCTGGGTTTGCCTTTGTAGCCGGCAGGTCTTTTGAAAGTGCTTTCACCTTCTCTGCATAGTTCGTTTTCTTTTCCTTCAAACGATCAACAAGTGATACCGTTTTACCGTCGATATTTCTATCTGGCGATGCATCATTTGCTTCCAAGAAATCAATTTCTGCATTAAGGGCATCCACTACGCTACGTGCAGAATCTCTTTTTTCAATGCCTTCACCCTCTACTTTTCCGTACCCCTCTTCAACGTCCTGTCTATTGGCCTCAAGAACCTTTCGGATCTTCGTGGTCTGAGCTTCGCTCATTGCATCAGGAGCTTCTTCTGTAGACTCCGTAGACTCTTCTACAGACTCGTCTGCAGATTCCTGTGACTCCTCAGGTTCTTCTTCCTGCTTCTCCATACCAGAGGCAAGTGCCTTAAAGGTTTTATCCAAAGCTTCATTTCCTCCTTCATCAAAAATATTAGGTGGAACATTATTAAACGTAATACTATTACCACTCACTGAGACATCCAAGCCCGCTGCCTTCATGCCTTCAATAACCCCTTCTGGAACATCACTATTTAATGTGATAACAATATCATCACCTCCTTCGAGTTTTATAGAAGAAGCGATGCGGTCGCCATCCTCAATATCGGGATTTGCACCAACTGCCTTATCCCATGCAGAATCAATAAATTCATTACGACGCTCCTGCTCCTTAAGTAGTTCGCCCTTACTCTCTACCTTACCTTCTACCTTTTTAAGTTGGACATTCAGATCTTGTACTTTTTTAATAGCTGCATCGCGCGCTTCTGGCGCTGTGTCCTTACCTGTTAGCACTGCCGAAAGTGCCTTACCTGCATCGCCTATCTTCTTTTCAAAGTCTACTTCCTGAGATTCAACATCACCGATCTTATCTGCTTCCTCTTTAGGGTTTTGAACCTTACTTATAGGAGTCTCCTTAGACTCTGCAGATGATTTTGTACCCTCTTTACTATCCTTTGCCTTATCACCGCCCTCTTCAGGCTTATCCTTATTCGCTGCACCTGGCTTATCAAGCTTCTTCTTGTCGTCGATACCAAACGCTTCTTTAAATGTTTTTATAAATTCCCCAATAGCAACAAGCCCTTCTGCAAGTGCCGCTGCATTCTCCTTGCTCATCTTCATTCCCTCAAGAGACTTGGCGAGCTTGGCAGTATTTGGATTAACCTTCTCCTGTGAATCCTCAACACCTTCTCCAGGTGCGTTAGGTCCTTTATCTTCCTGATCATCATTACCCTCCCCTGCTGCAAGCTCATCTTCTAGACTCTTAATTTTTTCGTTATCCACCTTCACTGAAGCTCTTAACTTCGCAATTTTTGCCTTCATTTTACCCACTTTTCCCTCTGCTTTATTCTGTGCTGTGTCTGCTTTATTTACAGACTCATCTGCCTTTCCTTTAACCAAGTCTGGCTTTAGAGGAGCCTCTGGCTGAGCCTCTACATCAGGCTTACTTGCTTCTACTGTCTCTTGAGGCTCAGGATTCTCTGCTCCTACAAAACCAAGAAGTCGGTTTTCTTTTGAACTAAAATGGAAGTGTGGAAATAACATGGGATAAAGGGTTATATATTTTGCATAGAAGTTTCTAACGAATTCAAAGCATCATCATCAGTTGCACGGTCTTGGTTCTCTATATAGGACATTGCGTTATTACCATATGAACGAATTTCTTCAGACTGCTTTTTTTGATATTCATCAAACTGATTCTGATATTCTGCGAACGCTTCGCTGTAACCAGTCATGCGAATCTTTTGGTCAGCATCACTTTCCCCTTCATACTTAGTATCAAGAGTTGGCATGTTTTCAGTCGTAAGGTCCATCTCTATGCCAGACATAATCTGGTTATAAAGCTCTGCTCCACTCATAACTACTGGTGGAACTGGCATACCCGATGATTGTGTTGGTGTTGTCATATTTTTCAATGTATCGAACTAGTATAGCAAAAAAGGCCATTTTCAGCAATGGAAAGTTTATTCCCCGCCTATTCCTCTTCCTCCTTAATCTTGCTTTTTGGCTTCTTCTTGCGCTCGAGAGCAACAACATGTTTTGTCAATTCCGCAACCCAATCTACAGATTTTTTCAATTTAGGTGTCACCAATTGGTCGTAGAAGATCTTTAATGTCGATCCAGAGATTCGCCACTGAGCACTCACAGAAAGGATCTGCATAATCTCCTGGGCAGTCACACTCGAATGCAGTGTCAGAACAATCTCTTGTTTTTGGTTCACTTCTTCCATCTTTATGCGCTGAACTCCACTACGACGACACGCAATTTTTAGTTCTAGAATTGCGAACAGATTCACCACAGCTTCAGGAAGTGTTCCAAACTCTTCGAGCAAGTCTTGCTTGAACTCATCAAGAATTTTTTCATCCTCACTACCCGCCAATTTCTGGTACACAGAAATACGTTCTTGTTCGTCTGGCACATAGTAACTCGGGAGCATCGCAGTCACTGGCAACAAAATCTCTACATTGATCTCTTCCTCTATATCGCCCGTACGGCCTGCTTTCATGTCTTCTACGGCTGCTTTGAGCATTCTTAAATAATGGCTCACACCCACAGTGTGCATGGTTCCCGACTGCGAAGCGCCAAGGATTTCACCCGCTCCACGGATCTCGAGATCGCGCATAGCAACCTGGAACCCACTACCCAATTCACACGCCTCCACAATGGCACGTAAACGCTTGCGTGCGTCGTCTTTCAGCTTCGCACCATGATAGAGGAAGTACGCGTACGCCTGCGTCTTAGAACGCCCTACACGACCGCGCAACTGATACAACTGAGAGAGTCCAAAACACTCCGCTGCATTCACGATAAGCGAGTTGGCATTCGGAAGGTCTATTCCATTTTCAATAATAGTTGAACTCACCAAAACGTTGTATTCACCGTTTTTAAAGCCAAGAATACGCTTTTCTAGCTCTTCTGGTTTCAGTTGACCATGCCCAACAATGAACCTCCCCTTCGGGACAAGATCACGTAATTTATCTGCAAAAGCATCGATAGTTTCCACACGATTGTGCAAAACATATACCTGTCCACTGCGTTCAAGTTCAAACGAAATCGCCTGCGCCATGAGCGCATCACTATACTTTCGCACCTCGGTAATAATCGGCAAACGACCAGGTGGTGGTGTGGTGATAGTAGAAATATCACGAAGTTTATGAAGTCCCAAGTTAAGCGTTCGCGGAATAGGCGTCGCCGTAAGTGTCAGGATATCTACGTTCGCTCTCATCTCTTTAAACTTCTCTTTTTGCTTCACACCGAAGCGTTGCTCTTCATCGACTATTACCAGTCCCAGATTCAAAAACTTAACATCGTCCTGCATAAGTCGATGTGTTCCAATCACAATATCGACGTCTCCTTTACGAAGTTTTTCTAGTGTAGCTTTCTGCTCTTTCGGTGAACGCAGTCGACTCATTAAATCAATACGAACACTAAAACCCTCCATACGTTTTATAAAGTTTTCGTAGTGCTGAGAGGCAAGAATGGTAATCGGTACAACTACTGCAACTTGCTTCCCTTCTTGTACAGCTTTGAATGCGGCCCTCATCGCTACTTCCGTTTTTCCAAACCCAACATCTCCA
>JABJGX010000081.1 GCA_018662075.1 Candidatus Peregrinibacteria bacterium
CAAATCCACAGAACCATCTTTGTTTGTGATGTCTCTTTCCCGGGAAATACGTGATCCTCTATGCGATACATGCAGTGATTGAATGTCTGCATTCGCTCCAAGCCCTCTTCGCTGCACAGATATTGTTTGAATAGGAACGTCTGCTGAGCAGTCTGCCGTAATGCGGAGCCTCAACATCTCCAGCCTCTGGGAGCCAGGAGCAACAGAGCCACTGCGTGGTGAATGTGTTTCAACTGTCAAATTGCCAGCTGGATGCACCGAGCGAATGTACTGCTTAGACAGATCTTGTCTGTGTACAGAAGGAGCCGGCACAGTAAACTGATGAAGGTAATATCCTACGAGCAAGGTTGTGAGCATGAAAAGAGTATAGAGCAATGTATGCATAGATTGATACTCCTGTTCTTTATGCCTATGTCAGACTATATACTAGGACATCTATTCTTGTTTTTGTCAGTAGTTTTTGAATACATAATTTGTTCAATAATTACGGCAAAAGTACCTCTGTGAGAAAAAGTGCACAAAATATCATAAACCGTGCTTATTCAAAGAATGGCTACAGATACCCGTCTTCACATACATTTACTAGATATTGATCACAAATAGTAGTCAAGTGTAACTAGACATCATCTTCTAGATCCGTAAACTGCCCCAGCTCTATGATTAATCCTACAATAGTACCAGTGAAGCAATTCACACCCAGCGCTTCTCTACCGGTTGTGGCACTCCACACCGCACTCATCACCCTCATGAGTCTGACTATGGTGATGACCCTCCCTACTCTTGGCTAAGAGATAGAAGGACGTAGAGAAACGAGGCACAAGCCACTCGTACACAAACAGAAACACGAGATCAAAAAATCCTCCCTAGGAGCGCAGGAATCTTTGACGCAAATTTTTGGCGTTATAGACCTATCGAACTGTCTTTTTCAGCGTCCCCTCTGCGACGTGTTCGTCTGGTGCTGGGTTTCCATCGTCAGCCTCTAGTGTGACGACCACTTTTGTATGTCCTGTGTAGTCAATGTCGCTTTCGAAGCGTAATGCATGGCGACTATCACTAAAGTAGTTACTAAGATGACCAGTTGAAATCACACTAGGGCCCTTTACGATCCAGCCTTCATAGAAGAATCCATCAGGTGCTGGGCTGATATTGAGGTTTACTGTATGCAAGTAGTACCCATCTTCGAACTGGTGAGCCTGAGCAACGCCATTTGCTATATAGTCACGCACTCCCTGAAGAGCAACATACCCAAACCACTTTTCGTCACCATGCCCTTCAAAGTGCATCTTTCCCGTTGGCATAGCGTATTGAATCTCTTCAGTATCGAGTGCTTCATTGCGAGCGCTTCTATTGTTACCGCAACCAGTAAGTGTGATGAGGCCGATGGAGAGGAGGAGGAGTGTCTTTTTCATAGGAACGAATTGTAATTGGAAACAGGGAAATGGCAAACGAAAAAGAGCCTTTACCAGAGGAATCCGGGTGGGCGTGACTCTATACGTTGCCTTTCAACGAGGGCATGATGGTCAGCCTTTGCAGCCATAACCTGATACCGTGGAGCGTCATCTGGATAGAGACGTGCCATTGTATTGAGTATTGCAATGAATTCTTCCACATTTGGTGATACAGCAATAAAATGAGTGTTGGATAAAATTGCTGTGCTGTACTTTTGTATGACACCATCTATCTCTGGGCGTAGTTTTTGAATCTCATCCTTATTATCCATAGCAAGATGCACTTCTACAATCCCAAGAAGTACCCCAAGGTCATTCCATTTTCCTTTTTGATAAGCGCTCATATACGCATCCAGCGCCTTCTCTTTCTGCCCTCTAATCAATGCAATCTCTCCGAGACGCTTTAGCGCTCTGAAGTCCTGATTGTTTGCATCCATATAGGCATCAACGGCCTTCTCTGCCTCCGCAAAATCGCTACGGTGTGTGTGAATCTGTGCTGTACTCAACAGTAAGTCTCTTTTAAAGAACTCACCAGATGCTCTGCCATACCAGACAAGTGCTACCTCTTCTTCACCTCTTGCCTCTGCCAGTCGGCCAACGGAACTAACGACAAGGTATCCTCCTTCGTAGAGTGCAATAATAAGAAGCAGTGTTGCAATCAGCAATTCTACAATACGAGCAATGCGTGCAGGTACTCTCTGTAGGGAGGAGATATCTAGGTACGTCATTAGCATTCCAAAGAACAACCAGAAAGGAAGAACTATTCCGACGAACTGAAGATTGAAATCGATCATGTTATGCAAAAGAACCCCAAAGAGGGATACCATCATGAGTATACGAATGGAGAATGTCAGCGTTCCAACCTCCACTTCTTTTGAGAGTAATACTACGGCCGATCTATAGGATACGATCCCAATAAGAACAAAGAAGAGTGCCAAGGCAAAGACACCTCTTTCCATAAGAATCTTTAATAATACATTGTGCGGATGGTCTGATGTCGCGAGTACATCTTTCTGCAATTGTGGCTGCACAAATCGAAAACTATACGGGCCCCATCCAAGTAGTGGTTTTTGAAGAGCAAGATTCAGCGACTGAGCCCAAAACTGACCCCGTTCAGACACAGATGACGTTCCTTCTGAAGCAGTAAATGTAACTTTTTCCTGAACATTTTGCACCTCGTAATACTGTGAACGTAAAGAATTCACAGAGAGGAATGTAATTGTTGATACTGCAAGAAGGATAACTGCAATAGGTACGACCTTCTGTATTGGGAAATCTTTCTGAGTCTTTTTATAGACTATTGCAGCCCACAGTCCAATTTGCGCGAAAAAGACAAGCATTGCTCCTCTGGAATACGCGAGAAGAAGGCACCCAAATACGAGCCCAAGAATAATAGAGCGAATAAGAAGCTCTACCCTGCTTCGATCTTCTTTGGAATTAAACTTAAAATCTTGCAGTATCCAATACAGCAATATAGGCCACGCAAGAAGGAGAAACTCCGCCCATGCATTTGGCCAATAGTCTGTATGAAACCTGTAGTCGAAGAATGTTCCCACTGCCCTGTTCACTGGCTGGAATATATACACCAGAATACCAATGACACATGCGACTATCACTGTGCAGCAAAATACCTGTAAAAGCTTATTCATATACAGTGGCCCCTCTTTTTCATCTGATCCTATGCGGATGATCCACATAAAAAGGAGTCCCAATGCCCCTGTGCGCAATACTTCATCTAGTCCGTAGTTTTGTGTTGTTGATGCCCAATAACTCAGAGCTGTCAGTACAACAAAGCCCATAACCGCAGCCCATAATAGGAGGGGTACCTCCCTGTCCCCTGTTCTTCTATTAATGGTATGCGAGATGATCGTTACCATTGCCGCTACTCCTGTCAGGATCCACGTCATGTCCAAGCTCTTTCCCCCTCTCCATAGGATAGAGACCGATAGAAGGATGAGTACTGCCCATTTGCAGATAGTGGACCAATCTATGTTTTTAAATTTCATGCAGGCATGATACACGTAGTGGAAGACATTTTAAACGCCTGATATGTATTGACGCACCCCCCTGTTAGCACTCTATAATATCGACTGCTAATTTAATTCCCTATACACAATATGGCTGACGTCCCACAACTCGCTACAAAAATCGCACCACTCGGAGATCGAGTAGTTATTATGCCTCTCGAAAACGAGCAGGTTACCGCTTCTGGAATTGTTATCCCAGACACCGCTACTGGCGACAAGCCTAGTGAAGGAATCATTGTTGCTCTTGGAAATGGCGGAATTGGTAAAGATACACAGAACCCAACTGATTTCCTTAGTATCGGCGATAAAGTACTCTTTGGTCGCTATGCAGGAGATGACATCAAATTAAAAACTGTCGAAGGAAAAGAAGTAGAAGTCAAAATCCTTCACCTCGATTCTGTTCTTGGAATCGTCTCCTAACCCTAACCCCTACCCACTACCCCCTACTCATATGCCTAAGCAAATTATTTTCGGAAAAGATGCTCGAGATCAGATCCTTAAAGGAGTAGAGCTCCTCACGCGCGCAGTTGCTGCAACAATGGGACCGAAGGGTCGCAATGTTCTTATTGAAAAAGGATACGGCGGACCAATGGTCACTAAAGATGGTGTTACTGTTGCAAAAGAAATTGACCTTGAAGATAAATTTGAAGACATGGGTGCACAACTCGTGAAAGAAGCTGCAACAAAGACAAACGACGCTGCAGGAGACGGAACAACAACTGCAACTGTTCTTGCACATGGAATTATGACTGAAGGACTAAAGCACCTAAAGAGTGGTGCAAATGCCATTGCCATCAAGCGTGGTATCGATAAGGCAGTCGCTGCAGTGATCGAAGAGCTTGAAACTATGAAGAAAGATGTTGATAGCCGTGACGAGTACAAGGCTGTAGCAACCATCTCTGCTCAAGACGAAAACATCGGTGACACTATTGCAGGTGTTATTGAGAAGGTTGGAAAAGAAGGTGTTGTTACTGTCGATAAAGGACAGACCTTTGGTATCGATATGGAATTTGTTGAAGGTATGCAATTCGACAACGGATATATCTCTCCGTACTTCGTAACAGACACTGCACGTATGGAGGCGGTGTTTGAATCCCCTGCTGTTCTTATTACTGATAAGAAGATTGGTTCTATCCAGGAGATCGTTCCTCTTCTTGAAAAGCTTGCACAGAGCGGGAAGAAAGAGATTGTTATCATTTGTGAGAACATAGAAGGTGAAGCACTTGCAACACTTGTCGTAAACAAGCTTCGCGGAACATTTAGTGCACTTGCTATCAAGGCTCCTGCATTTGGAGACAGGCGTAAGTCTATCTTGGCAGACATCGCAGCATTGACTGGTGGTCGTGTTATCTCTGAAGAAGTTGGCCTGAAGCTTGAAAATGCAGACCTAGAAGACCTTGGTACCTGTGACCGTGTTATTTCTTCTAAGGACAACACAACAATTGTTGGTGGCTCTGGTGCTACTGCAGATGTTGAACAACGTATTGCACAGATCAAGCAAGAAATCGACAGTACAAAGTCTGACTTCGACCGCGACAAGCTCATGGAGCGACTCGCAAAACTCACTGGAGGAGTAGCTGTTATCAAGGTAGGAGCTGCCACTGAAGTTGAACAGAAAGAAAAGCAGCACCGTGTCGAAGATGCACTGTCTGCAACACGTGCTGCAGCTGAAGAAGGGATCCTTCCGGGTGGAGGGACTGCACTGGTGAGATGTATTCCGAAACTCGATTCTATTAAGGCTGACAACGATGATGAAGCAATTGGAATTGCAATCGTCAAAGGAGCACTCTCTTCTCCACTTCGCCACATTGCAGAGAATGCAGGTGTTGATGGTCAGGTAGTTGTCGACAAGGTTCTTAAGTCTAAAGGCAACGACGGTTACAACGCTTTGACTGGTGAATACGAAGACCTTGTAAAGGCTATGGTTATCGACCCAAAGAAAGTAACACGAAGCGCTCTTGAGAACGCAGCATCTGTTGCTTCTATGTTCCTTACACTTGAAGCTGCAATCACAGAC
>JABJGX010000084.1 GCA_018662075.1 Candidatus Peregrinibacteria bacterium
CAGATCGTATGTATCTACAGTCTCTCATTAATACTATTGGATCATTTCTCCAACAGGAGCTTTCTCTTGATTTGCATCCACGCAAAGTCACTATCCGAAAGTTTACGCAGGGCATAGATTATCTCGGATATGTACTCCTGCCTCACCATCGAATGCTTCGCACACGCACAAAGAATCGTATGTTTCGCAAACTTCATGAGAAGGCATCGATGTATAAAACAGGATCGGAAACTGCAGAAAGTGTGGAGCAATCTCTACATTCGTATCTTGGTGCTCTCTCTCATGCCAACACCTACAAACTTCGCTCTAAACTTCTCAATCACTACTGGTTCTGGATGAAAGAATAGCCTCAGATTCTTACGCTTACCCCCTACCCCCAACCCCCCATTTCCCCTATAATAACTCAGGAAGATAGACACTTTCCGTTTTCCACTTCTTGCCAGCCATAGCCTTGGCGTCGGCTGGTCCACTTATTTCCCCCTTCCCCTTGGAAGAACTCCTACAGAAATTACAGGAACTAAAGAATGCTCTGAACACAGGGAAGGACAGTCTTTGAGGAAAGAGGCATACCAACCCAGATAGCAGAACTCGAAATCAAAACTCAGGATCCGAACCTCTGGGATGATCAAGCAAGTGCAAACGTGCTTTTTACGAAACTCAAAGCATTAAAAGCTCAGTCTGAACCTGTTCAGAAGCTTGCCCAAGAAGCATCTGATCTACTGGAGATGGTCGAGATGTCCGAAGTTGCAGACCTGAAAGACCTCACGGAGGAATACAGTGCCCTTGAAGAGAAGTGGAAAGATGTCGAAACATCACTCTACCTGAGTGGAGAATTCGACACGCACAACTGCTACCTAACACTAAGCGGAGGTGCAGGAGGAACAGAAGCACAAGACTGGGCTGCGATGCTGATGCGTATGTATATGCGTTACTGCGAGAGGCAGAATTGGACGATGGAAATTATCGAAAAAACAGACGGCCAAGAGGCGGGCATTAAATCCGCCACGCTACACGTGCAAGGAGAAATGGCATTCGGGTTCCTTCAATGTGAACGCGGCACGCACAGGCTCGTACGACTCTCCCCTTTTAATGCCAAAAGCCTTCGGCAAACAAGCTTTGCACTTGTTGAGGTAATGCCAGAGATCACCGAAACATCCGAAGTAGATATCGATATGAAAGATGTACGCGTCGACACCTACCGTAGTAGCGGTGCCGGAGGACAGCACGTCAACAAGACAGACTCCGCTATCCGTCTTACGCATGAACCAAGTGGTATTATTGTTGCGTGTCAGAGTGGACGGTCTCAACAACAAAATAAAATCCAAGCGATGAACATGTTGCGCGCAAAACTTCTCGAAAAGAAGCGCGCAGAAGATGCAGACAAAAAAGAAGGAATGAAAGGAGCGACAAAGAGTGCAGACTTCGGACAGCAGATTCGCAGCTACGTATTGCACCCGTATCAAATGGTAAAAGACCTCCGCACAAATACCGAAACTGGAAACACAGACAATGTGCTCGACGGGGACATTCAACTCTTCATAGATGCAGAACTCAGACGCGAGAAATAGGCTATCAAAAAAGGCCACCCGGAGGCGGCCTTGTTTTGAAATTCAATGTAAAGACTAGAGGTCTTCAGCACGAACAGTCTTTCGTCCGTTAGCTTTTGCACGTGCACAAGCTTTAGCAACAGATGTTTCAAGGTCTGCAGATACTGCATCAGCAAGATCACCAGAAGACATCATACCGTTCTTCTTAACTAGCTCTTTGAGCTTTGAAGCTACTACGTAACTCATAGGAATAAGTGGTAAGGAATAAATACATGCTAATTTTAAGCAGCCAGACGTCAACCCCGCAAGTCTAAATTGGCAAATTTGTGCAGATATTTTGAACGAAATAGCAATTGACAGATATACGTCCAATTGGTAGCCCCCCATTTTCCTGAAGGTCTAAACAATTACTTTTCATTTACACAGAGCCAAAATATCGATTTTCTATCGACGGCGAAGTTCGCCGCGAAGGGGTAAATCACGAGAAGGGCGTGGCGCAACATTTTGACCATTTTGTATATCCATACGCTTGCGACCAGTGACGCCTTGCTCCAATCGAACCTCATTTTTTGGGTAAATATCCCTTGGTTTGCGTACACGAGAGTGTACATCCAGCATGCGTTTTTTGAATTTTTGCATTTCCCCGCGGGTCACTTCACCACTATCTAGCTTCTCCAAAAACTCTTGGTGCTTCTCGAAACGCGCTTGAAACTTTTCTTCAAGCACTGCTCTCCTCTCCTCTGGAACACGTTCGATGTGCTCCTGAAAACTCTCAACACGTTTCTCTATTCTCTGCTCAAGCATTTCTCTTCGAACCTCTGTAAGACCTGAGCTCTGTGACAAATGTTCAGCCTCATGCAGACGTCTATCAAGACGTCTTTGATCCCACTCAACTTTGCGTTCTGGCGTTCTGTGCATCGCGCCCATAAACCGTTCGTTTACATGAAGCTTCACAGGATACAAAATGTCTTCTGGCATTGCATCTTCTGCAGCGTACACAGCACCTCCTCCTCCAGCTCCCATTAATAGAACTGCACACATTGCCATGGCACCGACGCGATGAAGAGCAAAGAAATGCTGCAACGGATGCTTCTGTACCTTCAAAGGATTGCGTTGCATGTGACGAGTTATACCTGCAAAGCTTTCTGCCTTTTCAAGAGACGACAACTTCACCGGGCTGCTCGACGCACGCATAGAGATCTGGTCCCAGACTTGGGCCTTTTCAGATGGATGCAGCACTACCTTCTTTGCATCGCCGAAGAATTGACGAGTAAGCTTATCCATAGTTCGCAAGGACTCCGCGTAAAAGTTTAAGACCTCTATTTAGTCTCACCGAGACCACGTTTGCCGTCTCACTTAAGAGCTCCGCAATTTCACGCGGTTGTAACTCATCTATGTATCGCATAATAAGAGCTGTTCGATACGGCTCTTCTATTTCATGAAGAACTTCTGCCACTGCCTTCGCGTCAAAGATACGTCCTAGGTCTCTTCCATCATCCCCTGCTACATCAAACCCACTCTCAGCCATATCTTCAAAAGAAACCACTGTCCTCTTCTTCGCCCTGCGAGCTTCATCTATAAGGAGGTTGTTTGCCGTCTTGTATAAGAAGGCCTGAACGTTATCGATGTCTTTACCAGAGACCAAGAAGTCCCATGCTTTGATAAACGTCTCTTGCATCAGCTCTCGCGCACGCTCTCTATTAAAGCACCTAAAGGCACAATGCCTAAATATTGCATCTGCGTATGCATCGTATGCATCCGCAAAATCTGCATCTGCCTGTGGGTGACTTTTGATCTTCACAGTATATATGACGAACAAAGACTCCTATTCTTACAAAAATAATAAGAATTTAAGAGTAACTGAGGCTAATAAGCTCAATGCCATTATAATTCCAGTATAAATAGCGCCTGCTAAGAACATCATAGACAGAGCAGTTTTAGATGAAGTATTAGACACTTTCCTTATTCCAATATATCCAAGAGCAAACGTATAAAGGAATGCAATGATATTGGCAAATGGTATCCATAATACAAGAATGAATGGGGTATATGCATAAACCACAATCATAAATATAGTATTGAATTTTATAGTATTGCCTAAAATTCTAGAGCTAGACAACAAGCTAAAAGCAAAAAGAAATACTACAATAATTAGAATCGACAATAGCATTGTCCCCGTAAGAAATAACACCCCTGTTCGGATACTAGTATCCGCAATATAATATGAAGATAAAACAAAGACTACAGACAAAATGCTGGTAGCAAGTAAAAAGCTTGCCGAAGATCTCAAAGACGAGTCCTTATTAAAGATAGCCCAACATGCCTTTGGCTTTGCCAATAGAAGAATAAATCTTTCAAGTATCCACATGAGACCATAGTAATCTAGTCGATTTTTAAAGTAAAACAGACCCAAGCAAACTTTTTTTGTAAGAGTTATCAAGTTAGATCGTCATAACCCCCGACAGTGTAGTCAAACTTTATTTCTTCCCCCTTATAGTTATGACACTCACACATCGATTCGTATCCCTTACTATGCTTGGAGCAATGGCTCTGGTAAACATACCTCTCGCAGGAGCTCAAGAGACTGATCGTCCTAGCCCTGAACTACGAAGAGAAATCCATGAAGCTATTCGTGCTTGCAGAGCATTAGAGACTGACAGTGAAACACAAGAGTGCATCTCTGCTCTGCGTAAACGTTTTCAAAATGCATTTCCTGGTAGGAATACCGTAAAACGAAAAATAGCAGATCGTTTGAATATTCCAGAAGATGCACGTACTGCCCTAAAAGCGTGCCACGAAGATAATCTGGAACATGAAGATAAACAAGCATGTGCTAAGGATATAGCCGCGCAATATGATTTTGAACTTCCCGAGCATAGGTCTCGCATGAAAAATGCTCAAAAAATTGGTCATACGTTCCGCTCTAGCATTAGAGAGACATGTGGTGAACGTGAAAATACAGACGATTGGCGAGAGTGTGCAAAAGAAGCACGCACAGGAACATTCCAAGAGCTACGTGAAGATCATCCAAAAGCTACTCGTCGTTTTACAATGCGACGTCGCTTCAAAGGACTTGATGATGAATCAAAGCAAGACCTTAAAACATGTAGACAGCTTGAAACACGCGATGAAAAGAAAGCATGTTTCGACGACGTAAGAGACAACCTTGATACAGAATAGTTTTGGAAAACTTTAAAACCGGGGGCGGGTGGCCCTCGGTTTTTTTATGTTAAACTTGTAACATGAACTTCCCGATAGACATCCAGCAGAAGCATCAACTCATTGCAAAGGAGCTTGGTTTCAAGGTGGAAGATGTCGAGGAAAACTTCACTCGCGGTAGTGGGCACGGCGGGCAAAACATTAATAAGAGTACCAACTGCGTAGAGCTTCATCATAAGCCAACAGGAACAAGCGTTCGGTACCAGCACCACAGAGGGCTGATTCAAAACCGCAAAGATGCCTGGGAGCTCCTTATTTTAAAGCTCGAAGAGCAGGCAAAAGGCGTCGAGTCTAAGCTTGGAAGCAAGAAGCATAAGATCCAAAAGCAGAAACAGCGAAGATCGCGTAAATCAAAAGAGAAGATGCTCAATGAAAAAAAGAAGCGAGCAGAGATTAAGGAGTTCCGAAAGGATATTACCTAAACCTTCTTACCTTGTTGAAGTCTCTTTGCGAGTGTTCGGATGTATGAAGCAGCTACTTTGATCGTCTTATATTCGCCTGTTATAGGGTCATAGATGCGAGTTTTCTGGATATTAGGCCTAAACGTACGCTTTGTAGCACGACGTGAGTGGCTTCTGTTATTACCAGAGGATGTTTTCTTGCCAGTTTTTGAACATTTACGAGACATTTCGGACAAATCCTACTTACCTAGGGGAATATGGTCAAACAAATACCTCCCTTTCCTGTGACTCTTTTGACTCTTGTGCATCCTTTTCTTGGAATCCTCATAATCTACTGTATCCTAACCCCCATATGATCCCCTTTATGACCCCAACATTCATTATTGCGATTCTCATCGCGGTAACTGTGCACGAATGGGCACATGCCTACGCAGCCTATAAATTGGGCGATTCTACAGCAAAATATGATGGCAGATTAACCTTAAACCCTATTGCTCACCTCGATCCGATGGGAACTGTCCTCTTCTTGCTCGTTGGCTTTGGATGGGGAAAGCCGGTCCCTGTAGACCCACGGTATTTTAAGAACTACAAAAGAGATAACGCCATTGTCGCTTTCGCAGGCCCTCTGAGCAATATCGTCATTGCCTTCCTCGCTTTTGGCCTCGCATTAGCCCTGGGCATGAAAGGACAGGTTTTGGCAGTTACTGGCGCACTTATCGCTCCTGATAATCAGCCAATAATCATGTCATTTGTGTCAGAGCTCCTTGGTGATCTTATTCATATCAACTTAATCCTCATGGCATTCAACCTATTGCCAGTAGCCCCTCTTGATGGAAGCAAGATCCTACAAATGTGGATCCCATACCAATGGGACGATACCTATCATGAATTCCTACGAAAGGGACCATGGATCTTACTTGGATTAATTATTGCAGGAAGAGCATTCCATATTCCTATTCTCAGTGTATGGATCAGCTATATTATGTCTCCGTTCCTCGCAATTATGTACGCACTACTATGAGCAAATTAAGCATCTTCAAAGAACTCTGGTCCTTCATGCGCATTCGAAAGAAATGGTGGCTTCTACCTATCTTACTATTGATTGTGCTTCTCGGTCTTATCTTGGTCTTTGCACAGGGATCTGCCCTCGCACCGTTTATCTACACAGTATTTTAAATGAAACTCTTCGTAGTCCTCGCAGCACTTGTCCTCTTTGTCCTAGCGTGTGACAAATACGAGGATAAACTCTTTCCGCCAATCAGTTGGATCTATTCCCTGTGGAAAAAGTTCTCACATGTTCTTGGTATTGTCATGAGCTTTATCATTCTGACAGTCCTCTGGATTGTTGGCTTTGGTATCTATGCAATTATTTTAAAAATTATTACATTGCCTAAGCGATTTCACAAAGATCCAAATACATATTGGATAGATGCAGAGCCTTCAGATATCGATTCCATGAAACATCAATTCTAATGAGCAAACCTGTCTACATCCTTGGGCTTTCATGCTTTTACCACGACAGTGGAGCAGTCCTCTTAAAAGATGGTGAGGTAATTTTTGCTGCACAAGAAGAACGCTATACGCGAATAAAACAAGATGAAGACTTACCCATAAATGCGATCTTTAAAGCTCTAGACGTCGCAGGTATAACTATCAAAGACATCGACGCTGTTGGCTTTTATGAAAAGCCAATGCTGAAGTTCTTCGACCGTCTTTTGCAGACATACTTTAAGACATGGCCAATGGGACTCATGCAGTATCAGAAAGCTATGCAAGACTGGATGCATAAGAAGCTCTGGACGCCGCAGCAGATAGAAAAGGACCTTGGGTACTCCGGAGATATTTACTATGTCCCACACCACGAATCTCACGCTGCATCTAGCTTTTATTGCAGCGGGCTCGAAGACTCTACAATCGTCACTGTCGATGGCGTAGGTGAATGGGCAACAGCAACGATTGGTTACGGAAAAGGAAAAGAGTTAAACCTCAAGCAAGAGATCCACTTCCCACACTCACTTGGCCTTCTCTACTCCGCCATCACCTACTACCTCGGGTTTAAAGTAAACAGTGCAGAATACAAAGTAATGGGGCTTGCTCCTTACGGAGAACCGAAATACATGGACGAGTTTCACGAGCTAATCGACATCAAAGATGATGGATCGTTCAAGCTCAATATGAAGTACTTCAACTACGAAGCGGGACTGAAGATGACTGGTCGAAAGATAGAGAAGCTCTTCGGGCAGCCGACACGAAAAGGAGAAAGTGATATGACACAGTTCCACAAAGACATTGCAGCCTCTCTTCAAAAAGTAACAGAGGAGGCAATGCTGAAGATCTGCGCACATGCAAAAGAACTCTGTCCGAGTGATAACCTCTGCCTCGCTGGAGGGGTAGCGCTCAACTGTGTTGCAAACGGAGAGATCCTCCGTAGTGGAATGTTTAAGGAGATCTTCGTACAACCAGCATCGGGTGACGCAGGCGGCGCACTTGGAGTAGCACTGAGTATTTGGCACAAGAAATACGATGGAAAGCGCATGGAGAAAATAGACGGTGTGTACTGGGGAACCGAGTACACAGACGACGAAGTGGAAGCATTTTTGAAAGAAGAAGATATCCCCTACAAGAAACTCGACGAATCAAACCTTATAGATACTGTTTCAACACTGCTTGAAGGAGAGAATGTTATTGGGTGGTTCCA
>JABJGX010000086.1 GCA_018662075.1 Candidatus Peregrinibacteria bacterium
GCGATGATGTCTATTTCGTCTCGCCCTAGGCGAATATTACGATCGTAAATCGTATAATTTTTCTCGCGAAGATAGGCTTCACCAAGCCGTTCTCCCTGCCTTCCAATGGAAATATGATTCATACTAAAGGTGTACAGTCGTCCAGCCGATTGTATCGACAGAGGAAGGTGTACACAAGTACACTCCGGCCATGCTTACAAAACTGACATCGTTTCAGAACATTGGGCTAAAAAGTGAACGGGTTACCGTAGAAGTTGGTGCTGTACGCGGCGGAGAAGAACCAAAATTTTATATTGTAGGGCTGGGCGATACCGCCGTGCAAGAAAGTAAGCGTCGCGTACACATGGCTTTGCGGAGTAGCGGGTTTAAACTGGCATCTGGAAGAACGATTACCGTGAACCTTGCTCCTGCAGACCTTCGAAAGTCTGGTCCCAGGTATGACCTTGCGATTGCCCTTGGGCTTTTGATTATTAACGGAGAAGTCGTCATCGATAAACAGAAACTTGCGAGCATGGCATTCCTCGGAGAGCTCGCACTCGATGGAAGTCTCCGGCACATTAGCGGAGTGCTTCCTGGCGCTATTGCTTGCAGAGATGAAGGCATTCAAACCATTGTCGTACCAACAGCGAATGGGGCAGAGGCAGCGCTTATTCCAGGGCTAAACGTGATTGCGGTTGATAACCTTGTAGAACTGATTGCGATCCTCAATGGAGAGCAATCTCCACAAGCAATTGTTGCTCCGGCATCCAGTATCGCGCTTCCAAAAGATCTGGTAGATTTTGCAGATGTCCGTGGACAAGACCACTGCAAAAGGGCGCTAGAGATCGCTGCTGCTGGGGGACACAATGTTCTGATGAGCGGGGCACCAGGTGCTGGAAAAACACTACTTGCAAAAGCATTCCGGGGGATTCTTCCCCCACTGACACAAGAAGAGTCTATCGAAGTGAGCCAAGTCTATTCCATTGCGAACTTACTACGAGGCGACAGTCCTCTTATGCAGTCAAGGCCCTTTCGCACCGTGCACCATACTGCGAGTGGCGTCAGTATTGTTGGTGGGGGGCAAGTACCCGGGCCCGGAGAGATTAGCCTTGCACATAGAGGGGTGTTGTTTCTCGACGAGCTTGCAGAGTTCCCAACACAAGTCCTTGAAGTGCTGAGGCAACCGCTTGAAGACAGAACAATTACTATCACGCGTGCGAATGGGTCTGTGACGTTTCCAGCGGACTTTATTATGGTTGCGTCTATGAACCCACCGAAGTACAGCGCTTCCTCTGCACAAAAGATTCAGAGGCGGATTAGCCAGCCGCTACTCGACAGGATCGACCTAACGATAGATGTTCAACCAGTGCCCATTGAAGACTTGCAGAAAAAGCCAGACGCGAATGCACACACCAGTGCCACTATTTTGGACCGTGTTGTCCGGGCACGGGAACGACAAATACATCGCTTTGCTGCGCTGACCATTTCTACGAATAAAGAAATGGGCGTCAAAGAGATAGATATGCTCTGCCCCTTGGACGATACCTCGGCACAGATACTTAAGATGGCTGTAGAGCGTATGGGGCTCTCTGCCCGTGGGTATCATCGAACTATCAAGGTTGCGCGAACCATCGCAGACCTTGCAGATAGCGATAGTATCGCCAAAGAGCACGTTGCAGAGGCATTACAGTATAGACAAAATATTAGCGCTGAGGACTAGCATGAACCCTCCCGCTCTAGTACTGTACTGACGATGCACTTCGCTGACGCTCTGACACAGGCCACAAAGACAAAGTCTGCTATTTGCGTAGGGCTCGACCCTAATGTTTCTAAACTTCCAGAGGGAATCACGCAAGACGCAGAAGGAATGCTTCTGTTTTGCAAAGGTATTATCGATTCTGTGAAAGATGTTGCCGGATGTGTGAAACCTCAGATGGCATACTTCGAGCAGCTCGGATGGGAAGGAATGAAAGTATTTTGGGAAACATGTTCGTATGCAAAAGAGAACGGCCTCATGGTCATTGCTGATGGAAAAAGAAATGACATCGGCAGCACGTGCGAAGCATACGCAGATGCGTACTTACACGAGCTTAGTCCTATTGATGCACTGACAGTGTCTCCGTACCTTGGGTCCGATGGTATCAAGCCATTTATCGAACGTTGCGAGAAGAACGATAAAGGAATCTTTATCTTGGTAAAAACAAGCAACCCGAGTAGTGGAGAACTGCAAGACCTTCCAGTAGGTGACGAAGCTGTTCATGAACATTTAGCACAACTTGTTGAAGGAATGGCTGCACAATGCATTGGGCCAGAAACCAATCTTTCATGTGTAGGCGCTGTTGTTGGTGCCACCTACCCTGAAGAATTAAAATATCTACGCACGCTTATGCCACATGTTCCATTCCTCATTCCAGGATACGGTGCACAGGGTGGAAGTGCCGAGGACATTGCACACGGATTTATTGCAGACGGTACAGGGGCGGTCGTGAACTCTTCACGCGGTATCATCTTTGCAAGCAGTGGCAAGGATTGGAAGGAAGCAGCAGAAATTGCAGCAGTTGATATGGCAACAACCATTGGAGCACTCTTTCAGTAGAGCACTACTTCCATTCACTACCCTGCATTATAGGGCTGCTTAACTCTATCCAGTTGTAGGTACCGGTTCCATCACTCCAGCGGATGTCTCCTATTTTGCCTGGGTTAATAGTGGTGCTAATACTTCCTGGGTTTATAAGATCTATCCTGAGCATTGGGTCTGCTACAGAGTCGCTGACTATCATGTCTCCTCGTAATTGCAAGATCACGCTTCCATTTTCGATCATGCCAACACTTGCAGGAATATTAAGGCAGTTAATACGTGTACTATCACCCAGTGAGCATTGTACTTTCCCCACACTATGAGCAGCACCGAGCATAAAGTCTGATACCTGTACTCCATCACGAGTTGTAATAGTGAATGTCATATGATTCAAACGCAGCTCTGCACCCTCAAGGTAGTCTCCTGAAACCTCTACCTCTCCGAGTAATACATTTTCGCCTGTAGAAAGATCCACTACTGGAGGCATGTTATTTTTCACTTCAGCAATACGCGCCTGTACTGTCTGGTGAGCTGGATACGATGAACTGGCCGCAATCAGTTGATACGAATTACTTCCTCCTGTTGCAGTGACGCCTATAGACATCCATTTTACTGCGATTAGCTCTTCGGCGAATCCATTACTACGGTCCTGCAAGACTGCCTCTATTCCAAGCTCTTTACCCTCTGCAGGAACACTATACCTCTGTACATATTCCCCTTGAGCCTTCCACGTTAAGTCTGCGTTATCGTATGTGTCAGGCTTTAGCTCTGCAATGCGTGTTCCTTCTGCATCAACAAGATATACTGTGCGAATATTTTTTGGCTCTGTTCTAAACTTCACCGTAACATTATCTATAGATATGCGCTCGCTACGAGGCTGGAAGAACCCACTTGCAATAAGTTCCCGTGAACCAATCATCAAGAAGTGACTCGTAGCCGGCATTGTGAATTCATCCTCTACTACCACTGGTGCAGACGATGAAGACTCTGATGATGCAGCTGCGCTAGACCGTGCCTGCTCTGCCCTCTCTGCTATTTCTTGTGTAATCACAAGGTCTAGATTCTTTTCTGACATTCGGTATGTATCGAGCTCTTCGTCGTGATGAGCCCTATACGCTGCGGCAAGTCTTGCCATCTGACCACGTGTCAGTGACCGGTCGTACTTTAGTGTCATTGGAAGCGCTGTTTTGTTGTACGTTGCTGCACGGACGTATCCTGCATACCACTGCTCATCGTCCGCAGAGTAGGCGACGTAATCATACAGTTCACCAAGAATCTTTAAGGCCTCTGCGTAGTTTACACTTTGGTTTGGTTTGAATTCTCCATCTGCGTATCCGCTGACCATTCCTCTTTTCTTTCCAAGGCATACGTAGGGAGAAAACCAGTCATCACGGCTGACATCGCGGAAGCAATTTCCTGCATCTGAAGATGACACTCTAATTTTTGGATAACTCGAGAGAACAATTTTCATAAATTCTGCCCTATTTACTGTTCGGTTTGGGCGAAATGTTCCATCAGGGTTTCCAGATATTGCGTTAAGCGACGTCAGTAAAGAGATCCCTGCAGCTTCAGCCGGGGTAAAAGGAGCATCTGTATAGAGAAGGCTCAAGTTACGATATTCCAGTGCAACAGCCTGGAAAGGGAGAAATAATCCAATGGAGAGTAGGGCGAGTGTTTTCATAGGTATATATTTTACCATACTCGGTTGCAGTATTGCATGAACCCAATAATACTTGGCGTGTGCCCTCGTAGTTCAATGGATAGAACGGCCCCCTCCTAAGGGGCAGATATAGGTTCGATTCCTATCGGGGGCACCATCGCCTACTTCGTAGGCTTCAAGATGATGATCTCTCTTCCTTCTTGCGGAAGACCACCCTTCAGCTTGTACTCTTCTTCGATCTCTTTACCCTGTGCACCAACAGACTTTAGAAGGTCGGTGAATGTTGCTTCGTCTTTTGTAGGCAAAGGGATGAGGACGCGAGGGTCTACTTCGTCGATAATCTTTTGTGCAATCTTGGAATCATCTGCAGGAATACAGAGGATGTCTACGTCTCCGAGCAATTCCAATTCGTGTCCTGCCCAATCGTGCAATGGAGTAGAGAGGAATGCAACACGCGTCTTACTGTCGTCTACGACAAAGCTCACACGCTGTCCTTCGTCATGTCCGATACCACGAATGGCAATACCGTCGATGTCGTATTCACCTGGCCAAGAAATAACACCTGGCTCTACCTCGTCTGCTGGTGTTGCTAGAAGTGAAATCTTTGCACTATCAACCTTCTTTCCTGCGAATGCGACGATTTCTCGTCCGTCCATATCACATCGGATTGTTTTGCCGCCTAGGGAGTGAATAGTAATCATTGCGCAAATGGTAAATGAAATATGGAGAGGTGACCAGTACTACGAGAGATTTTTTGCTGCAGTCTGCATTTGCTTCTTTGCAATCTTCTCTGCAACTTCTGCCGGGTCTTCTATTTCGATTTTCTCTACCTTCGCCCCTAGACTTCGAAGCTTTTCATCAAGGTGGTCGTATCCACGTTCGATATACCTTACATCAGTAATAGTGGTCTCTCCTTCTGCACAGAGGGCCGCTATAACCATTGCTGCCCCTGCACGGATATCGTTACTAGTGACGGTTGCACTCTTTAGTTGCGATGGCCCGATAATCAATGCCTGATGCGCGTTAAGCATTTCTACATGTGCGCCCATTTTTTCAAGCTCGTACAAATATGCCATGCGTCCTTCAAACATTCGCTCGAATACCCTGCTGACCCCTGTGGCCTGTGTCATCACCACACCCATCGGAGACATAAGGTCTGTCGGGAAACCTGGGAAGATGTTTGTCTTCACTCTTGTTGCCTTCAAAGAAGATAGTTCACCATCAACAAGAAGTACCTTCTCTGCTGCATCATACTTCCACTCTCCCCCCATCCTTTTTATTGTATCGAGGAACGAAATGAGGTGGTCGTATTCAAAGTCGTGAATACGAACCTTTCCACGTGTTACGAGCGCTGCGATTACAAAAAATCCTGCTTCCAAGTAGTCAGCTGGTACACGGAACTCTTTGCATTCAAGCGTGCTCTTTCCGCGTACGATTACCGTATGTGATCCAATGCCCTCTACCTCTGCCCCCATCTTTTGTACAAAGTATTCTACTGCTTGCACATGTGGTTCTGCGGCGGCCATTTCGATACGCGTTTCACCAGGTGTTAGCGCTGCGGCCATAATAGCATTCTCGCTTGCGGTCACTGAAAATTCTGGAAGGATGATTGTTCCTGCCTTAAGCGTTCCCTGTAGGTGCAATACTTCGTCTGTGCTCATATCCTCTGCACCCAACTGTGTAAGGGCTGCAATGTGCGCTTCAACGGAACGCTTTCCGAGAACACATCCCCCTGGATAGCTCATCTCTACCACACCGAAGCGTGCAAGAAGAGGACCGAGAAGGACAATAGAACCGCGCAGCTTTGAAACGTACTCTGCAGGAATTGGTTTGCTCTGTAGGTTGTGTGTTCGAATGCGAACAGTTCCATCAACGAAGCTTGTTTCTGCTCCGAGGAAATCTAGTATCTTTAAAATTACTTTGATATCACGCAAAAATGGAACATTGGTAAGTACTGTTTCCCCTTCTGTCAGAACTGATGCCGCTATAAGTGGAAGAGCTGCATTTTTTGATCCACTGATTGTGATATCCCCCTTTAGAGGCACTCCACCTGTGATGCGATATCGAATATCCATAGGGCAAAATTATAGCTTATTTCCTGCTTTGAAAAGCAAGTATCTTCGGAAATACCGCTTCAATCAACAACATCCCTACTCCAATACACACAAATGAGTCTGCGACGTTAAAGATAGGGAAAGTACCTATTTGGACGAAATCTGTGACATATCCGTCCCTTAGACGGTCTATGACATTTGCCATTCCTCCACCGATAATAAGGGCATATGCCTGAATGCTGACTGTTGTTTTTGCTGATCGTGCCATATGAGCAACGGCTGCAAGTGCCCCGAGGATCATAATCTCTTGAATACCACGAGGAAGCTGAATTCCCCATGCAATACCAGGATTCAGTGAATACGTCAGGCCGATATGCTTCCCGATAATAGGTATACGGGTAGAGATGAGAATATCAACTGCAGTTGCTGCAATAATACTGAGCAGACATGCGAGGATTATGGTCGTCCAGAAAGATTTCATAGGGAGATAATATCAGAAGATTCCTTGATGTACGCCAAGAATCCTGTACAATACAGTTAAGTTTGGACTGTCTTATTGGATAAGACGGTCGGCTTACTGAACTATTCATTCACCTTTATACTCATGAAAGCATCATTTATCGCAGCGATTAACCAAATCTGCAGCGAAAAGAACGTAAAGCCAGACCAGGTTATCGATGCTGTAAAGCAGGCGATTTCTACTGCATACCGTAAAGACTACGGAAACAAAGAGCAGGAAATCCGCGTTGACCTTGAAGAAGGACGCGATGAGCCTGTGATCCTTCTTGTAAAAGAAGTGGTAGAAGAAGTGGAGAACGACAACTTTGAAATCTCTGTCGCTGATGCGAAGAAGATTAAGTCTGATTCTGAAGAAGGGGACGAGATTGCAATCGACGTAACGCCAGAAGGGTACGGACGAATCGCGGCACAGGCTGCGAAGCAGGTAGTGCTTCAAAAGCTTCAAGAAGCTGAAAAGCAGTCTCTCTACGATATGTTTAAAGACCGTGAACACGAGCTTTTGACTGCGACTGTTACAAAAGTAGAACCAAACTGGGTAACACTTGAAATCGAAGGAATGACCGTATCTATGCCGTGGAGAGAGCAGATCCCGGGCGAGCACTACTACACAGGAAAGCGTATTAGAGTGTTCCTCGATACTGTTGAACTCACTGGCAAAGGACCACAACTTCGCATCTCTCGAACACACTCAGGTCTTGTACGAAAACTCCTTGAGCTTGAAATCCCAGAAGTACGAAATGAGGATGTAGAGATCATGGCGATTGCTCGCGATGCAGGTTTCCGAAGTAAGGTTGCTGTATCTAGCAAGGACCCACGAATTGATCCTATCGGTGCTTGTGTTGGACAAAAAGGAGTACGTATTCAAGCGGTTATGGACGAGATCAATGGTGAGCGTGTTGATATGATTGAATGGAGTGAAGACCCAATCAAATTGATTTCTACAGCACTGCAGCCTGCTGCAATCTCTGCTGTGATCATCGTTAACGACAGTGAACATGTTGATGAAGAAGGTCGTAAGGTAAAGAAGCGTGCTGCTGTCTTCGTTGAAGAAGCACAACGTCCAATGGCTATTGGTCGTAAGGGGCAAAACATCCGTCTTGCAACAGACCTTACAAGCTTCGAGCTTGATATGTACAACTACGAAGAGCTTCCTGCATTTAAGGCGAAGCTTGCAGAGCTCCGCGGTGAAGAGGTAACTGTTGTTGAGCTTGATGAAGATGGAGAAGTCATCGGTGCGAAAGCAGATGGTGAACAGAGTGCAGAAGACGTTGCAGCTGATGCAGGAAAAACAACAGTAAAACCAACATCTGCAAAGAAGGCTGAGCCAAAGAAGGAAGAAGAGCCAGAGGCACCTGTTGAAGAAGCTAAAGAGGAGGTAGCAGAAGATGCTCCAGCTGAAGAAGCTCCAGAGGAGCCAGCAGCAGAAGCTGCTCCAGAAGCAACTGAGGCTGAAGAGAAGAAAGA
>JABJGX010000087.1 GCA_018662075.1 Candidatus Peregrinibacteria bacterium
AAACAAGCACGACGACGCAGTAAAGTATGAAGAGATCTCGTATCAAGACTGTATCTCGCAACATTTAAATGTCATGGACCAAGCAGCATTTAGTCTCTGCATGGATCAAAACCTCCCGATCTGTGTCTTCAAATTCGACACCACAGGATCCTTGCTAAAAGCAGCAAAGGGTGAGAAGATCGGAACAGTAGTTCACAATTAATACCCCAAATATTTATGTCAGATGTGCGTATCGAATCTTTTAAACAGGAAGTTGAAAAAGTATTTACGTTTTTACATAACGAATACTCACGTTTGCAGACAGGACGTGCAAGCGCAGCTCTTGTGGAAAGCGTTAACGTCGAAGCATATGGACAAAGTCAGCCACTCAAAGCAGTAGCTGGGGTTAGTATTCAAGATGCTCGAACTATTGTTGTGCAGCCATGGGATGCATCTGTTATTGGAGACATCGAGTCTGCTCTTACAAAGGCAGACCTTGGAGTATCGCCAGTAAACGACGGAACAGTTGTGAGACTAAATTTGCCACCAATGACAGAAGAGCGTCGAACACAGCTGACAAAGGTTGTCCACTCACTCGCAGAAGATGCTCGAATCTCTATTCGTCAGGCACGCCAAAATGCGCACGATAGTATCAAAGACGAAGAGAAAGACGAAGACCGTCGCTACACACTCCTCGAAGAGCTCGAAAAGGCAGTAAAAGAAGCAAACGAGAAGATCGAAGTGAGCAAGAAAGAGAAAGACGAAGAAGTGATGAAGGTTTAACTTGTAGCAAGCAGGAGGTCAGTTGTATCATACCTGCATGAGTAAGCCTAAAATTGCCATTGTCTCCTTCCCAGGGAATAACTGCGAAGTAGAGTCTATTCGTGCAATAAAGAATGCGGACATGGAGCCGATATTCTTTCGATGGAATGATGACATTGCAAAACTAGCAGATATTGACGGGTATTTCATTCCAGGAGGGTTTAGCTACGAAGACCGAGGCAGGGCCGGAATGGTTGCAGCCCGTGACCCTTTACTTACGCATATAAAGGCAGAGGCAGGAAGAGGAAAAGTAGTTATCGGAAACTGCAATGGTGCACAGATCCTTATAGAAAGCGGCCTTATCCCACATGCAGATGAACTGGAAATGAGCTTGGCACATAATGTGTCTGACGGAGAGGCAACAGGTTTTATTAATGAATGGGTATGGATTACACCAAGTTGCGCTCAGGACCGATGCTGTACGTCGAACTGGGAAGGTGCAATGCATATGCCGATCGCCCATGGAGAAGGACGGTTTACTACGAAAGATCCTTCGCTCATGGAAAAACTTCAATCAAATAATCAAATAGCATTTCAGTACTGCGACGAGCTAGGCTTTGTCTCAGAAGATTCTTCAGTGACGCCAAATGGATCTACTCTAGCAATTGCAGGAATCTGTAACCCAGAAGGAAATGTCGTTGCCCTAATGCCGCATCCAGAAAGAACACCGCTTGGTGATGCATACTTCAAATCTGTTAAAAACTGGATAGAGTCTCACCCTGCTACAAAGGAATCTGGTGTTGTAAAAAATAACAACAGTCAGAGTATAACGCTACCCGAAAGGAAAGCTGAAGGAGAAGAATTGTTCATTGATACTGTTATTGTAAATAATGAAGAACGCACTGTTGAGCAGGCAGCAAAAGCATTAGTATCAGACATCACCGTAAAGCAGCTACGATATATAAAACTTTCTGGAGCAAGTCTTGATTCTGTCTTAGGAAAAATATCTATTTTTAATCCTAATAAGGAAACTGCATACATCCGTAGGGGTTCTGTGTTTACCAAATGGAATGCAGATACAAAAACAGAAGATGAGCACGGTTCTGTACTCGATGGCATTGCCATTCTTCGTAGGGATGATCCAGATACCGGTGCTGCAGAAATCGGGAAGGGGACCCAGACAGGTATTTGTTATGTCTGTACTGGCGCAACAAATGATGAAGTCCAAAAAACAGATGTCATGAGCATTTTTGGAAACCCTCATGCATCAACTCTGGAATTACTTGTGTAGTATGAGCGACATTCAAATCAGAGTATTGGCACACAACATAAGGTCACTTTGGAATGTGGGATCGTTTTTTCGTACAGCAGATGCATTCGATGTAGAGAAGCTACACCTAACAGGGTACACCGCAACTCCTCCTCGTAGAGAGATCTCTAAGACCGCTATTGGTGCTGAAGAATGGAT
>JABJGX010000083.1 GCA_018662075.1 Candidatus Peregrinibacteria bacterium
GTATTTCAGGGAACAATCAGAATAAAACAATGCTTTTTTATCTGAGAACGGAGAATATGGCTTCCCTAGGGGCTTTTCGGTCATTCGCAATTTCGTGGCCATTACGGTATCATATCGATAGACAAACGTTGTCACGAACTGGAGAAGATGTCGGTAAAGTCTTTGTTTGATTCCAACGCCCGAATGGGCACACATGAACATAATCGGATCAAATCATCGATACATGAAGATTGACTTCACCGTGTCCAGGCTGTGGCAATAGTACATTTACTATTTGCTAACTCATCACATGAATACAACCCAATACATCATCGTATTTGTCGGAATCCTATCAGGATCTGGCCTTGGTTTACTCGTCGGATTCTTCTGGTTCTCTAAGGGAAGGAAGGTCAGTGACAAAGTACAATCTCAGATCAATCAAAAGGAGCAAGAGCTCAATAAGGTTGAAAGTAAGATTGCTCACGCCGAAGAGCAGATCAAAACTGCAGAAGCAGAAGCACGCGCTACCTCTAAAGAAATTCTTTCAGAGGCAAAAATTCAGGCTACAGAAATTGAAGGAAAGCTTGAGCAAGGCCAGGCTCGCCTTGAAGAAAAGGAAAAAAGTCTCGACGAAAAAGTACAAGAGATCGACCGCCAGCGTACTGCCGTCGAAGCGAAGAATCAGGAAGTCGAAGGTCTTAAAGGAGAACTCACAGACGCTGCCGAGCAGCATCGCAGTGCACTTAAAAAGGTTGCAAAGCTCTCACAAGAAGAAGCGAAGGAGCAGCTTACAAAGGAAGTAGAATCAGAGTTCTCTACATTCTTCGCAGGTCAGATCAAAATCAAAAAGAAGGAAATGGAAGACAAATACGAAGAGGATGCTAAGAACATCATGGCAGAGGCCATGCAACGTTACGCATCTGAAGTAGCAACAGAGTCTACTTCTACTATTGTGCAGCTTCCGAGCGATGACATTAAAGGAAAGATCATTGGTAAAGAAGGTCGAAACATTACAGCGTTTGAACAAGCGACTGGTGTAGACATCATTATCGATGACACTCCAGGAGCTATTATTATCTCTGGTTACGACCTTGCTCGTCGATATGTAGCCAAGCTTGCAATGGAAAAGCTCATTAAGGATGGACGTATTCAGCCAGCACGCATTGAAGAGGTTGTTGAAAAGATGCGAGGAGAAGTTGGAAAGATGATGATCGAATTTGGTAAGCGTGCAACAGAAGAACTTGGTATTACTGGGTACAGTCCAGAGCTCTTAAAGATTATCGGACGCTTACGTTTCCGTACCAGTTACGGACAAAACATTCTTAAGCACTCAGTTGAAATGGCACACATTGGACGAAGTATGGCCGAAGAGATTGGTGCAGATCCACAGATTGTTGTTGAAGGATGTCTCCTTCACGACATGGGTAAAGCACTCGACCACGAGGTTTCTGGTACGCATGTAGAGATCGGGGTTGAGATCTGTAAGAAGTTTAAAATACGCGATGAGGTTACACACTGTGTTGCTGCTCACCATGAAGACATTCCGATCGAAACTGCAGAAGCATTCGTTGTTGCAGCTGCAGACGCCATCTCTGGTGCTCGCCCTGGTGCTCGTCGTGAGTCTATGGAAGCATATGTAAAGAGGCTGAAGGAACTTGAAGAAGCTGCAAAGAGCTTTGACGGAGTCCGCAGAGCGTTCGCTATCTCAGCTGGTCGTGAGATCCGTGTCTACGTCGATACTGCAAAAATTGACGATCTTGCACAAGAAAAGCTCTCGAAAGACATCGCGAAGAAGATCGAAGATGAACTCACCTACCCAGGTGTCATCAGAGTAAACGTGATCCGCGAGCGACGAATAGAGACTCAGGCTACGTAGCCCCACAACGTAGATTCCTGAAATACGTCATTTGATTGAATTAAATGGCGTATTTTGCTATAATAATATGATATTTAAAAATACCCACACTCATATGAATAACCGTCTAGAAACTGTTGGCGCTCTCGCCTTTGCACTTATTGCAGTAACCATTAGTGGAACTGCAGTGCACAATTCTTTCTCTTCAGAAGAGATTGCGCTTATCCCTACTCTTGATGGGTATTCTATTCTCGGACAGTCGGTTCCATCTCATCCCACTGAGATACACGACTATTCTCCAGAAGAGGCTGCTGAAGGGGTAACGCTTTATGCAGACTCGCATAACTTCTTTAGTTGTCGATCAGGTGGAATTACTTTCATAACTACAACAAGTACTAGTGTTGGTGTTCGATTTTGGGCATATGAATTTACAGGTAATGAACCTCCATTTAATGGAAACTTCTATGTATCCGACAAAGAGCTCGAAGTGAATCCTGAACTTAATGGTCTGCCAAAATTCGAAAGGCTTTCAGAGCTAAAGAGGTATTACGTTATGACAGAGCAGGACCTAAGCTTTACCTGCGGAGAATCTATTACATCTAAAGCATACTGTGGGGATAATATTTGCCAAGAAAATGAGAATGCAGATAGCTGTCTTGTCGACTGTAATGCGTGTGGAGATGGGCAAGTCCATGGTGATGAAGAATGTGATGATGGGAATAGCACACCAAATGATGGATGTACGCAGTGTCTAAACGATTTCTGTAATGATACAGATGAAACAGATGCGTTCCCAGGAGGTATTGGAAACTTTGAGACAAAGGGAACTATGGAAGGGACAGGAGGTGGAGGTGGTATCTACACAGGAACAGATAATTGTATTAATGAGAACACCCTCATGGAATTTGGATGTCTAGAAGGGACACGAACAAACGTTACGAACGCTACATGTGCAAATGGATGTGAAGACGGCGCATGTCGTCCTGGAGTCTGTGGTGATGGTGTTGTAGGAGGCAGCGAAGAGTGTGATAACTATAATGATGGACCTGGATGTAGTGACTCATGCGAAATAGAAATTGGTTACTCTTGCGAAGGAGAACCAAGTGAATGTCAGCTACTTATCCCTACTCTTCCAGGAGGTGGAGGTGGAAGCTCTAGTGGTAATAATCCTGTTTGTAATGACACCGACCGAGGAGATGACTTCTTCACAAAAGGAACTGCAACTATCGGAGGTCAATCTGGTACTGATAATTGTTCAACAAGTACAACCCTTAATGAATATAGTTGTCAGTACGGGTTCCTCGAACGTCTCACATACAGTTGTGAATTCAGCTGTGATGATGGTGCATGTACGAGAGGTGGTGACAATGGTGGACCTGGTCCTGGTAGTCCTGGAACGCCTGCAGATGCCGTCTCTCTTCTGAGTGCAGAAATTACTGGTGGAAACGAACTCGTACTAGCTTACTCAAAAAACTTTAATACGTGTGCCCATATCTATAAAGACAATCGTTATTTCAACCAGAGAATTAATTTCATTTGCGGGACTGGTGAAGACCTAGAGGCAAGAGCTAATCAAAGTGATTTTAACGACACTCTATCTGTAGGTGACAGAATAAAAATCTGTCACGGAAATAAC
>JABJGX010000054.1 GCA_018662075.1 Candidatus Peregrinibacteria bacterium
AGTGGCTGTCCGACACGTTGCACTTTCCAAATTAGTTTTGTCTTTTCGAGGCCACGAAGAATGATTCCAGAAAGGTCAAACTGATACCACCTCATTCCATGGAAAACATTTCGTGGGAAAGCGTGATGGTTGTTGTGCCATCCTTCGCCGAATGCGAGAAGTCCAACTATCCAGTTGTTACGACTTTCATCTGTTGTCTCAAAGTCTCTTCCTCCAAATGTATGACAAATAGAATTCACACTCCATGTGATGTGCGTTGTAAGGAACACACGTACGAGCCCTCCCCAAATAAATCCTGTTAAGCCACCGACTGCGTAACATATTGCAAATGAACCAAGTACCCACACGAAGTATGTTTTTTCAAAGAACATAACAATTGAGTCTTTAGTAAGCTCTGGGCAGTACACTTTTGGATCTTCGAAGTTGTCCTGTGAAAATAACCATCCCATATGAGCGTGCCACACGCCTTCTAGTGGACTATGAGGATCCTCTTCCATGTCACTGTGCGCATGATGCTTCACGTGCGTTGCAACCCATGCCAGAGGCTTTCCTTCGAGTGCCATGCATCCACACATCGTAAAAAATGCGCGAATAGGCCAGAACGTTTTAAAACCATCGTGCGTCAACATGCGGTGGTACCCAATAGTGATTCCAAGAACTGAAAGAGTCTGGAAAATGAGCAACAGATATAAATCTGTAGCAAATATGTAACTATTCCAAAGAAGTACCATTGCAGCGATTGCAGCAATGAACGGGACGATTACATACGTAATCATGATTGTCTTGTAGGTGCGAGAGGTCATGAAGACATAGTGACGTATTCTAGACATCTTTTAAAGCGACTATTTGGATGTTTTGTTGTTTGGGATATATTTGATAATTTCAAAGACAAGGAATGCGAACGTAACCATTGCTGCAATCTCTAACCAGTCGATTATTGGAATATACCCTAAATGAAACAATTCTCTGAGCGGTGAATACAATAATACGAATTGAGCTGCGAACGGAATGAGCGTTGCACCAATCATCCATCTATTTGAAAATATTCCAATCTCCCAGATAGGCCTCCTGCTTCTTGTGGAGAATGCGAGACAGAGCTCGAACAAGACTGCAAGTGTGAGTGTTTCCGTTCTGGCGATGACAATATCTAGTCCAATGCTTAATTTCCACAAGAAGAATACAAAGGCCATCCCAAATGCAAAGAACGAGGAGAACACAAGCCTCCCCCACTCTCCGTCGAGCAAATGTTCCGATGCAGGCCTTGGAGGCCTATTCATAATATCTTTTTCAGCGGGTTCCATACCAAGTGCTAGTGCTGGCAAACCATCTGTCATCAAGTTGATCCACAAAATATGTAGTGGCAAGTAGGGGAGTGGTAGTCCTACAAAAAGGGCAGTCCCGATAAACAAGAGCTCGTCGAAATTGGCACGAAGTAGGTACAAGACAAACTTTTTGATATTGTCGTATATTCGTCTTCCTTCAGACACAGCCGCTATCATTGTTTCATACTTGTCATCTGCAAGAACAATACTCGCAGCCTCGCGTGCAACTTCAGTCCCCACTTTCCCCATAGCAACACCGACGTGTGCCCCCTTAAGAGCTGGTGCATCGTTCACTCCGTCTCCGGTCATAGCTACAATTTCCCCGCGCAGTTTAAAGGCATTTAATATTTTCAACTTATGCTCAGGAGACACACGTGCGAACACGGAAACAGTGGTGAGCTTTGCCGCGAGGTCTTGTTCGGAAATAGCATCTAGCTCTGAGCCATGCATTGCTTCTCCGTGAATCCCTACTTTTGCAGCAATAGCCTTTGCAGTGACCAAGTTATCGCCTGTGATCATAACGGTTCGAATGCCTGCATTTGCTGCCTTTTCGATGGCTGATGTAACTGTTTTTCGTGGCGGATCTGCCATAGCAATAAGCCCCACTATTTTGATTTTTTTGTTTTCAGATACTGCACACGCAAGAACGCGCAGGCCTTTTTTTGCAAATGCGTGGTTCTGCTCGAGTAGTTGCTCATGTGGTTTACCAGAGAGTTCGACAATCTTCTCTGGTGCCCCTTTAAGGAAGACCTGCTTTCCATGTTGTGTTTGCATGTATTTCTCTTCTGAAGAGAAGGGAACAAGCTCTGTGTCGATTTCCAGACGGTCTGCTTTTAGCTGACTACCAAATTGTAGAAGGCCTATTTCTGTTGGGTCTCCGATGTCTGGTAACTGTGCCCTGTTACACGACGCTCCTATTTGTGCCAGTAGTTCTTCACTTTCTCCTTTTAAAGTCCATGAGTCCATCACCTTCATTTTGTTCTCCGTAATGGTTCCTGTTTTGTCTGCACAGATAACCGACACGCTTCCAAGCGTTTCCAGAGACTCTAGCCTGCGGACTAGTGCATTTGCCTTTGCCATACGACGAACACCCATCGCAAGGCACACTGTGACGACTGCTGGCAGTCCTTCAGGCACTGCAGAGACGGCCAAGCTCACAGCCATAAGAAGTATGTCTCCTACTGGCATCTCCCGCATAATCCCTATGCTAAAAACAATAGCACACATAAAAAGAACAACCCCGCCAAGCAACATTCCTAGTTGCTTCATTTTTCTCTGAAGGGGAGTTTCGGGAAACTCAGTATCTGATACAAGCTTTGCAATTTTACCGAGCTCCGTATGAATAGCAGTGCTCGTGACGACATATTCACCGTTACCATTGGTAACGAGAGTGCCTGCGAAAAGCATATTTTTTTGGTCAGCTATAGGATACTTCCCTCTGGGTAGTGCGTCTGTTGTTTTGTCGACTGCTGTCGTTTCCCCCGTCAGGCTCGACTCGTTCATTCTTATCTGGGATTCTCTGATAAGCCTTCCGTCTGCAGCAATACGGTCACCTGCTTCTATAATGATAATGTCACCAGGAAGTACTAGACGGGACTCGAGTACCGCCTCCACACCGTTGCGACGCACACGACTGTGAGGAGCAGTAAGTTTTTTCAGCATAGCGATTGCTTCTTCTGCTTTGTACTCTTGTACGAACCCAAGTATTGCATTCAAAATAAGAATAGCTGCGATAACGCCAGCATCGATAAACGATTCTGCATGGGGCTGTCCGCCATTTTCAAAAAATGGCATGGCGACAGAAATTCCAAGAGCAACAATAAGGATGTAGACCATTACGTCATTAAACTGAGACAGGAAAAGTAGAATAAGAGATCTCTTCTTTTCTGGAAATTCGTTATAGCCATACTGCTTTATTCTTTTTTCTATGTCGTTGTCAGACAACCCATTTGTTGTCACCCCGAGGGAGCCCAGCACCTGGTTTATGTCTTGCGATATGTACATAGAAAGAGAGTGTATGTTTTACTATTCCCAATCAGCATGGAAGGTTCCTTCTTTATCTGTTCGCTTGTATGTATGAGCTCCAAAGAAGTCGCGCTGCGCTTGCACTAGTGACTGTGGCAAAGACTCTCTACGGAGCGAGTCGTAATAGTTCATCGCGGCAGATGTAGATGGTGTTGCAATACCACGTGCGTTTGCGAGTTCTAAGAACTTGCGAATGTTTACCTGCTTTTCTCCTCCCCACTGTGACTCTGCAAACAAGTCATCGAACTGCTTTAGTAGTACTGACCGAATAATACAACCACCCAACCAGATACGAGCACACTCTGGTATGTCCAAGTTCCACTTGTGTTCGTCGGATGCAACTTTCATCAATTCAAACCCTTGTGCGTATGCAGTTAGTGTCGACAGATGAAGTGCACTACGAGCGATAGTCCTCATTTGTTCAGGTTTTGGAATAGGCTCTTCTAGGTCTACCCGTACAGCGTTAGATGCATGCTTTTTTCGAAGCTGTTTACTACCAGACATTATGCGTGCATCGACAGCAGCGTTAATCGTTGGAATAGCGACTCCATAATGGAGTGCAGAAATAGTCGTCCACTTTCCTGTTCCTTTCTGTCCTGCAGCGTCGTCCAGTGAGTCTATAAGGTCACCTGACGTAAGATCATCTTTCTTTTCAAATATCTTCGCGGTGATCTCTATCAAAAATGATTGCAGGTCTTCTCCTTCATTCCAGTGCGAGAATGTCTCTGCTAGTTGCTCGTTGGTGTAACCGGCAACATGCTTTAGTACGTCGTATGTTTCTGCGAGCAGCTGCATGATTCCGTACTCTATGCCGTTGTGGACCATCTTTACAAAGTGACCTGACCCTCCGTCTCCTATATAGGCGACACACTTTCCACCCTGGCCGTCATCTGCGGCCATCTTGCTGAGTAAGTCCTTGCAGTCTTCCCAGGCAGACTTGTCGCCACCAGGCATCATACTTGGTCCTTCAAGGGCTCCTACTTCACCACCGCTGACACCCATACCAAGGAAGCGAATTCCTTTGTCTTTTAGCTCTGCGACCCTACGGTCTGTGTCTGGGTAGTGACTGTTTCCTGCGTCGATGATAACGTCTCCTTTTTGTAAGTGTGGTAGAAGGTCTGCAATAACAGCGTCAACTGCTGGACCTGCTTTTACCATAATCAAAAATGCACGCGGTCCGTGGAGTGCTTTCATCATGTCTTCGTAACTTTCGCAACCGGCAAAGTTTCCTTCGCTTTCAAACTCTTTCATAAAATCTGTCATGACCTTTGTCGTTCTGTTGTACACCGCAACCTTTGCACCATTTCGTGCAGCATTTCGTGCAACGTTTGCACCCATTGTTCCAAGGCCGATGACTCCGAGTTGATTAATTGACATCGGGAGATACTATACCATCTACTTTGACTGAACGCTCTCCCAATCTTCCATAAACTTTTTCAGACCCTTATCTGTAAGGTCGTGCTGTGGAAGAACTTTAAAAACTTTATACGGAATAGTAGAGATGTGTGCACCAAGTGTTGCAGCGCGTGTAACGTGATCTAAGTTTCGAACAGATGCAACCAGAACTTGTGTGTCGAACTTGTAGTGTTCCCAGGCTTTCATAATGTCTGCAATTAAATCCATTCCATCTTCACCTAGGTCATCAAGCCTCCCCACAAAAGGACTGATCATCGTTGCCCCAGACTTTGCAGCCATAATTGCTTGGGATACCGAAAAGACAAGTGTGGTGTTTGTATGAATACCTTTGCTTGTGCAGTAGTTAAGAGTCTTTAAACCTTCTACTGTCATTGGAACTTTCACCACGACGTTCTTGTGCCAAGAGCTATACTGCTCTGCTTGGACTTTCATCTCTTCAAATGTCTCTCCTGTTACCTGTGCGCTTACTTCGTTTACGAGGCCACACATCGCCATAACAGTCTCTTTGAAGTCTGCACCCTCTTCTTTGGCAACCAGGCTTGGATTGGTAGTAACACCGTCTAATATGCCCCATGAGGCGATTTCACGTACTTGATCGAGGTTTGCAGTGTCTAAAAAGAGTTTCATAGCGACATTTTGGGGAGGAATTATCGGCATTATAGAGTAGTTTTTGATGAATTTTAAGCTCATTTGGGCTAGCCTATAGCAAATAACATGGTCTACGCATTTCCCATTCTTCTCGGCATTTTTACACTGCTAACTTCATGCACAGCAAGTACTGTTCCAGTTGAATTGGAGCCGTCATCAGAAGCGCAGATTGGCTTTGAAGAAGAAGTAATACCTGAAGAAAATGTTATTGAAGAAATAGAGCTTCCTAAAAAAGCATCCATCCTTGTGCCATTCATGGTACAAGCCCCACACGGAAACTGGGATGCTCCATACCAAGAAGCGTGCGAAGAAGCTGTCGTTATTATGATGGACTACTACCTTCGAAATGCAGCACTAGATCCAGACCAAGCAAATAGGGAAATTGTGCAATTAACACAGTGGGAAGAAGCGAACCACTACAAATACGACGTGTCGCTTGAAAGCCTAAAAGTTATTGTAGAAGAGTACTACGAGTACAATGTGCGAATTTCTGAGAATGTTACAAAGGAATCTATTATGCATGAAATTGCAAAAGGCAATCCGGTTATCATTCCCGCTGCTGGGCGCGACCTCGACAACCCTTATTACTCTGGCGATGGACCGTGGTACCACATGCTTCTTGTCACTGGATATGACAAAAAATACTTCATCACCAATGATCCAGGAACTCGTCAGGGCCTCGACTACAAATATAAGCACAAGAAACTCGTGAATGCTATTCACGACTGGACAGGTGTTAAAGAAGAGATTCGAAGTGGTGTTCCAAGGATGATGATTATTGAGAGATAGTTTATTTAACTGCCTTCCTACCTCTCCCCCGACCCCTCTCCTTCCCACGCCACCTGCCCACCCAGGAGAGGGGAGCTCTGTTATGATAGAATGATTTCCTATGTCTGTTTCTGACCACAAGATTCGGTTTGCAAAAAAATTACGAAAGAACATGACTGAA
>JABJGX010000048.1 GCA_018662075.1 Candidatus Peregrinibacteria bacterium
CACCGAAGGATTCCCCTTCGAATCGTGTGCCGTCGCTTAGTATAAGAGTAGCCATTTTTTCTATTCTATCATGGTGCCACTTGCCCGTCCGAAGCTCAGAAGCGAAGGCGGGTCAGATAGGACAAGCTTAGCCATGGATCTGAGGTAGCCTACAGGAAAGATGTAAGTGTATCCATCTATCATCTCTATTTTTACCATATATAAAAGCGGACCCCGTCTGTAAAGACGGGGTCCTAGGTTTCTGATTAACTATGCTGGGTTCGACCGGTCCTTTGGGGCCTGAGTACGAATCCGCTCATAGACTGCCTGGTGTCTCCAGACATTTTTTATTTGGAGATCAAGTCCGGACTGAGGACGTGTGAGGGTAATATCCCCACCCCATAGGGCAACTTCCAACCAGTCGTCAGTGACCACTTGAATGTTTACTCCTTCGAGGCGATAGTTACTATCCTTTAGGGCCCACTTCAGCCTGAAGATCTCTCCGTTTTCTACAGCATACCTCCTGTTCAGATACGCATCCGCGTAGTCGTAAATCCAGAATGGCAATAGAACGAATGATATCAGGACGCCCACTGGTGCCGAGTACTGGAGATCAAAACCCCTCACGAACGCAATCGGTCCCCATACAAGGTTGACATCAAATGCGTACCAGATGAGAAGCCATATCACTCCAAAGAGGAGAGAGATAAACCCCAGTAGGAGTACGACGTTCCTGTTCAAATCAACCAGGATAGTCGCGACTACAAATACACCTACGAGAAGGTATATCCAAAGCATCCATTCCCCCTTTAGGTTAAGAGATGCCAACATCATAAACAGGATCCCCAGCAGTAGGATCGGCCAAGTGTACACCACCATGCCGTGACCCAAGATCACAATGCGCTTCTCCCCTTCAGCTACCTCAGACTTCAGTATCGCAGTCTTCTTTTCTTCAGCCATGATAGGCTCCTTTCCACTCGGTTTGAATATAGTAATTGTTGTTGTGATTTTAAAGATCAGAAACCTTTAGCACTCTGCACTATTCTATTGACATAATCAAGTAAATATTATATTTTAGCATTCACTTAGATGCCCTTTGACAACATTGTGCTTCATTATTATGAAGCAGATTCCCCTACCAATGCCTTTATGTTAAAGGCTGCTCCCTCTCGTGCCATTATCATTGTGGCTCCGAAAGGAGTGCAGCACCAATGATAAGGGCATAGTGGGGGGAGTACAATTCTCAACGCGTAACAAGGAGTTCTTTAATGAACAAAACGTCGCTTCTGATCGTCGTGGCGCTGCTCAGCAGCGCCTTCTCCGTCAACCAAACCTTTGCCCAGGGAACCTCCCTGGAATGGCGAACCGTGTACAACAGCAAGGATAATTTCCAATGTGGATACTTGCTGCCGACAAAGCCGAAAACGCCCACGGCTCGACCTGATGGCGTCCGCGATGATGCCGAGTTCCGAACTGTTCTTCGAGAAGGTGGTCGCCCAGTAAATGGGTGGCTGCAAGCGGATATCGGTGTTCATGAACGGGGTACCTGCCCACATTGCAAAGCACGGGCCAAGGGTAACCCCAGTGTCGGTAATACCAGTGTCACCAATGTGTCAGTTCCCTCCCCTGGTTTTAACAGGGGCGGCTACAACGCTGCTCGGACCCAGAGGCTCGGCGTCGCTACTGGAGCCTACACCCCTGTTCCTGGTGTTCCCGCTTCCAATAGCGGAATGTTCATCAATGGCGCTTGGTATGCCCAGCCGCCAAAAACTACGGTGGATATCAGTCGCGGTCCAAATGGATCTAAGCTGATGCGGTTTACTGGTGGTGTGCGTGGTGCTGGTGGTCAGAGGGTCGATAATATCGGTAACTCCTACTACCAGGAAGGTGACATCGAAATTAACCATAACGAAGTCACCAACTCCTACAACCACGAGGAGACTCACAATACTTCTACTACTGTGAACCTTCCTCCGCCTGCACGATCGCATGATTACTGTGGCCATCGGCACTCCAGTGGAGCCTACTGGTGTCACGGCAATCGGACGTGGTACAGGACCCGTAGTCTCTGGCTTGCCAGAAACTGCAGTAACTAAGGCGTTTGAGGACTGCTGCTCCTTTTACGCCAAACACCCCTGATCTTCGGATTCAGGGGTGTTTTTTTAGTGTATATAGCCATTTCTAGCTATTGACTAATATTTATTAGTATTTTATAATATAGTTACTATGACAAATCATAACTTTAAAGATATCATTGAGCTTAAAGAAGAAACGGCACTAAATTCTTTAAACAGGTCTTCAGATGAAAACTTAATTGCTTTTACTGGTGCCTGCAAACGCCTCATTGAAGGGTTGCATGCAACAGGTACTGATGCATTAGATGCTGCTGGAGTAGAAGCTATTGTCGATGAAATTGTAGATCAATTTGATTTTAAGAAAGAAGGTATCGACATTCATCTAGATCCACGAAATACCAAAAGACTAGAAAGTATTGAGTTATTGCTAAGGGCAATCCTGAAACAGAAATTTCCTGGGGAAACGCCCGATTCTTGGAGAAAGAATACCTTGTCTAAGGTACATGGTGTTTTAATGGGGAATACACTTGGCAAGCGTGCCAAACACGCTACTAGCTTTGGAATGAATAGTAATCGCAAGAAGATTACTAAGGTCTTAGACCAAGTTATTGATAGCAATACAAAGAATGTTACCCTTAAAAATACCCTAAGCAGACGTCGGTTCTTACAAGGTGCTATTGGTACAGCAACAGCGCTAGGAGTCTATTCCCTGTTATCAGGAGATGGATCAGAAGAAGGTAATGAAGAAAAAGTTACAGGGGAAGCAGAGGCATCAGAAGTATTAAAGCCAACATTTACTGTAGAAGTAGTCGATGGAAGAACTGTAAAAGTAAATATTCAGCTTCCAGAAGATACGGATCTGGTACTGAATAAAACAGTAGTTTTTCAGATGGATGTCCCAGGTGCAAAAGGAATGAAAAAATATAGTGTTGATCCTGGTGGAAAAGAAATACGTTTGAATGACACCATTCTTCCTAAGGGAGGAGAATTAGTATGTGCATTGACCATAAAAGATAGTAAACCTGAATTCATACGAGTTCATATTGATGCAATATAGAACAGATTCTATAAATATGGAGATCGACATCCTTTTGTAAGGATTTTACTATTACTGAGGTGCATCTATATCAGGATTTTGCTCTTCTGAAGGTGCATCTATTTCAGGATTTTGCTCTTCTGAAGGTGCATCTATTTCAGGATTATTTCCATACTCTTGTCTCCAATCCTGAAAAGCTCCATAACCATCTTTAATCGAATTCTCTGTGGCATTATACATTTCTCCAGCCCAGGTAGTAATCTCGTCAATCTTAATCTCCATCAATCCCCCTTCAACACCTGCTGAAGAAAGGAGTTCTGCAATCTTTGAATTCTTTACTGGGATCACTATGTAGTCCATTCCCTTTGTTTTTGCTCTCTCAATAAGTGGGGTAACCTCCTCTGTGTACCATGTTGTAAGCTGCTTCTTGTATCCTTCAAAGTCAGTAAGGCGGCTACCAAGGAATGGTAGAACGTCCTCATGCCATACTTCAGACCAGTATTCTGGGACAGTATCCCCAAGGAATTCCTGCGTTGCATCCCATGCACCAGGTGCCATTTCTGTACTAATCTTTTTCCAGATAGCTTCCATCTGTGTACCAATGTCACCTGCAGTAACCCCAGGGCCGTTGTAACTTTGGATATCTGCTGGCTCTGCTTCGAGGAACATGATGTGCTTCATTGTGATCTCGTCACTTCCTCTACGCACAGCTATTGCCATATTTTTGTAGAACTCTTGTGACTGCTTTACGACAGAGTGCATTCTTGCTTGCATTTCAGGGCTTTCACCGAAGTACTGTTCTTCAAGATAGATCTCCATTGCGCGCATTTGGTTCCACTTTACGTTGAAGTACTCACCATCTATATACTTCTGCTTCAGCATAGAGAGTCCTTCATCCGATGTAGCAGGTCTATCATTTTGTACTGCAATGTGGGTAAAGACTTTTTCTGTTAGCCCAAGCATGTGGTCTATCTTGTCTGCCTCAGTCATATCACTAAAGTGTGATGACATTTCCATGTTCATTTCCATTTGCATTGCAAACCCAGCAACTTTCTTTGGTGGAATGTCATTTGCACCACCTCTGTCTACAGACCATTTTGTTGCATCGTCATACCATTGCACTAGCTCTTTTGGTTTCTGACCTAGCATATAGTTAAACATTTGCGTGTCGTTTTCCCTCTTTAAGGAAAGCTTGTCGTAATAGTATCCATTAATTGTTCCTGCTTCTTCGTCCCCGAACAAAGCACGAGTTACCGTATCGGCTGTGCCGCGCATAGCATCTCCTACCCCTTTTCCACCAAGGGTATCTGCCATTTCTGCAAGCTTTTCTACAGGACGGATACCGAACTTATCCCGAAGGAATGTATATCCAACCAGTCCTGCTGCCGTAAAGCCAAGCCCTTTCATAAGATTAGTTCCCTTTAATGACTTGATAGCCATATAACCAGCAATTACTAAACCAATACTCATTTCTGGATGTTCCGAGAACTCATCCCATACATACTCCTTTGTTCCACGCAGAACATTCTCTACAAGGTTTAGTCCTTTTGCAGCCTTCAGGTTTCGTTCTGTTTTTTCAAATACTTTTAGATTTGCGACTAACTCTCCATGAAGTGAAATCACCGCCTCTGTAATATTCTTTTTTAACTCTATGTTCTTCTCATCCCTCTCCCATTCATCTCTTTTAATAGGGCCTGCGTCTGCGGCCTCTGCCCAGTTACGCAATCCAGTAAGCAATCCCTTCTTTTCAAGCATATCCTGAATACTACTACGCAACTTCAGCTCCTCTTGTACTGGCATTTCTTTTGGAAAATTTAAATTGACTGAATCTTTTACCTGTTTGTCAGACAAAGTCTTCCCCTCAAGAAAGTCTATAACCGTCCATGGTCGGCTTAGCCAGCCAACAACATCAGAACGTGCGATATCACCCTGTCTAATAGCAACCTCTAGATGAGCAGATAGTAACGACTCATTTGGCTTGTTGAGCGTTCCTTGTTCGAAGTGAATAAGGTTGTTATCAGCCGAGTCTGGTGTTTCAGGATTACCCATAATTTATTATGAATTTGCAGGTGATAGAAGGTACTTGACCGCATCAATTGGCGAGTGAGCAACTTTTCCAATTCCATTTCCAATCTTACCCATGCCCTTTGATTGGGTCATATCACCTCCTCCCCATCCCTGTTTCACCCCTTTAGCAATTCTCCAGGTAGATCGAACAGGCCACCATGCTGGTGCTGTGAGAACCTTTGGAATAATACTTTCACCCTTATACATTTTTGGTAGAGCTTCTATATTATTTTGGACTGCTGTACTTCCACTATTCCACAGCGTCTTACCAGTTTTTGTAAGTAACCATGCAGGAATAGTAACAGCACTTAATGGGCCGCGAACGAAGGCATTCTTTAAGAAACCTGCTCTGCGCTTGTTCCACAAGTGTCCTTCCAGTCTTCCAAGTCCATACAATGCTCCTGCACCTGCGCCACCAATGGCACCCAAGCCAGCTGCGCTTGCAGTAGCAACAGTACCAGCTGCCGGCAATAATGCTGACCCTAAGGCAACATCAAGTCCAGCTATCGCAGTACCAGTAGCACCAACCTTCGCCAGTGCACCCCAGTTATCCCTGTTGGTGTATTCCACTCCCTGCATTCGAGATTGGTGTTGCACTTGTTCAGCCTGAGCTTCTCTATTAATACGAGCTAACTCATTAGCATATGCCTCTCCTGCATTTGCAATTTCCTGTCCTGCAGAAGAAGTTTGCCTTGGTCTTGTAGGAGCTGCCTCAGGAGTTGTTGGTGTTCCAGCAGCAGTTAATGAAGTTCTATAACGATCCATTGCATCATTAATAGTCTTTTTAACTTTTGCCTGATCCGCATCTCGGTATTGATCTACTAGATCAGTAAAATCTGGTACGCCTTCTGGTGGTCTGTTTGTTGTCATAAATCTAATTATTATAGCCTAAAATGGATATTTTCTCAATAGCTAGAGTAGTCGTCTTCCGGCAACAATCCCCCACAATGCAGACTGGGAAAAGAGTAACATCCACGGCAAACCAGCACTTTTTGATGATGAATGATGAATATTTTCAACTTTTTTGGCAACAGATAGGGCTTTTATCTCTGTATAAACATTTGGAATACTAGTAAATACAGAGCTCTGACTCTGAGAATTGCCTATGTTTCTATGACGAATAGGTAGAGCAAGGATACTACTTTCACTAGATTCAACCTCTGATTTTATTGTATACATTATTTGTTCAGTAACAGATAACTGCGAAGAATGAGATGAGCTCGAACTACTAAAGGTACTCGAAAGCGTGACAGATGCAGAGCTCTGAAAACTTGCCTTATACGATGCACTTTGCTTTTTCTTTTTCTGCATCACAACAACTTCTTTTGTTTTTCTTATCTCATCTCCACACATGGTTTTCACTATTAGTTCAACATTATAGACACCAATGTTGTCCCAACTGTGTGATGGCGGGTTGCAACTTTTAGAGCTTGTACCATCATCAAAATCCCAAAAACATTCAGCAGATTTTAATGAACCTTCGGATACTTCTGCCTTCAAGTTTAGTGTTACTTTTGTGTAGTCAGTACTCCGGCCAGACTGCTCTAATATTTCTGGCGACTGCACTTTTTTTATATTTTTTTCACGTGGGGAAGGTAGACAATAAAGCTCTCTAGAATAGTCCTCCCCTCTTCCAAAACTTACCTGTTC
>JABJGX010000069.1 GCA_018662075.1 Candidatus Peregrinibacteria bacterium
AGAAGAGTGTGATAACGGCCCTGCAAACTCTGACACGAAACCTAATACCTGTCGCACCTCCTGTAAACTTCCAACATGTGGAGACAGCACTATCGATACTAATGAAACATGTGATGACGGCAATAGAGAAGATGGCGATGGGTGTAGCAGCACATGCAGCGAAGAAGATCCGCTCTTTGCATCAGCCTCTGTCTGTGGTGATGGCACTCTTGCCAGACCCGAAGAGTGTGATGATGGAAACCTTAACAACAATGACAACTGCAGTGCGCTGTGTCTGATAAAGACAGCATCAACAACAGTTCTTGGTGCAGCGACTGAGCAAAATGTTCCAGTCCTCAATACTTCAAAAACTGTACCGGGTCAGACTCCGACAGGAAGACTTCAGCCGAATACACCGACGCAAATGTTCTTCCCGACAACTCCTACCAGACAGCCACTGCCATACCAAAACAATGCGTACCAGCAATATCAGTTCCCACAATATCCAAACTTCCAACAGTTACCATATCAACTGCCACTCGCACAATTGCAACCACTTATTCAACGAACAGCACCAATAGGTGACACCGGTCCCGCTGCCGTTGCTGTTGCGGCATCTGGCATGGCTGCGGGTATCGGATGGATGCGGCGAAGAAGAAAATAGGATTACGAAGACTGCAAGGACTACGAGGATGGAATACACGTCACCCCTTGGTCTTCTCCCCAGTCGAGACAACCAGGAATCTTCTGACACTGTGTTGCTTTTCCATTGGTATACGAAATGAAATGTTGGATACCATCGTCACACTGAGGCTTACATGCATGTGGCTGTAGCATTCCTCCGTAGTATGGATACGTTACTTCGATTGGCGTCCCATCGCAGGCTTGGTCTGGCTCTGGCTTGAACTCGTTCTTACTGGTATCTGCGATAAACGACTGGAATATTAATACGCCAAAGATCACTGCAATCACTGTTGCAACAGCTTTGCCGTACGGGGAGTCGAGGTCCAATGTTTCCATGGCGTAAATCCTACCATATTCAAGAATCAATCTGCACCTTTTCTACGGATTACAGTAAATAGCGTCCGCCAGAGGATCCAAAGGTCTAGGAAAGGCGACCATTCTTCAATGTACTGAAGGTCGAGTCGAACTTCTTCTTTAAATGGGAGATCTGACCGTCCAGACACTTGGGGTAGACCCGTGATTCCTGGCTTTACCGCGAACACGCGACGCTGATAACTGGAGTATTTTTGCACCTCTTCTGGCAAGTGTGGACGAGGGCCAACAAGGGACATATGTCCAACGAGCACATTGAATAGCTGTGGCAATTCGTCGAGTGACCACCTCCGAAGAATGCGGCCAAGAGGTGTGACGCGTGGATCATTTTTCATCTTGAAAAGTGGTCCGTCAGTGCGGTGACTTTTCTTTTGTAGGGAGGCTTTAATCTTTTCTGCATTGCGGATCATTGTGCGAAATTTTAGCACTGGAATTGTTGCATGATTTGGGCCACCAACTCTGCTTGAAATATAGAAAATAGGAAAACCCGATGAGAGGATTACAAGGATTACAAGGATTACAAAGAGTGGTAAGAGAAGTATGATGAGCACTGTAGACAAAACAATGTCGTACGCGCGTTTTAAAATACGTCCCCAACCATCAAGTGGTGTCGGGCGAAATGCGAGCATCGGCACAAGTCCGATGTAATCTGTTCGCAATTGATGTGGGTTTTCTGCGAGGACAGGTGGGAGGAAAGCATAGCCAATATGTTCACTACGACAATACTCGATTAGCCCATTGGTTACCGCATCTTTTGGGTCTGGGTCTGTTTGTAATACAAGGTCTACATCGGATAACTTTTTGAGTTCCGCCAAACTATTAATGTGTCCTAAGTACTCGTACCGAACGTCAGAAATAAGCGTGGTCTTTGCGGACTGCACAATTGCTTTTGATCCTATAGACACCACGGAACGAACCCCTATTCCACAGCGTAAAAATGCACGCTGTAAGAGCGTGATAGAACTCCGTCCGATGACGGTAAAGCATGCAATAAGAAAACCAGAATGAAGCAGTAGCATACGACTATAAAAGAGCTGCTTTTTGACGAGGAAATACCATGCGATGACCGCGACAAGCCATAAAAAACTTACGATAAGAATACGTCCAATTTCGTTCCATGCACTGCGCGTTGTGAGCAGTGTGTATAGGCTCAGACATGCTGCCAAAAAGATGAAGCCGAGTATGCCCGGCACAACAAAAGAGTATATATATACAGGGACATCTGGCAGCGTGCTTGCAGGCTCTAGAAGTTGAATACCTGGGACCAAGTCAATGTTGCTCAGACGTAAGTGATACGCGAGCGTTAGCGCTGCAAATACTGCGAGCGCGTCTGTTGGGATACGAAGGAGGCCGAATATCGCTTCAGATTTCTTCATGGATATGAGTATATACCAAAAAAGCCCGTAAGGGCTGCTTTGGTCCGCTCTTTATACGCCGGGTTCTGTCGCTGCCGAGGCAGGGATGATCATCTATCTGGGATCGCAATTACTTGCGACCTCAAGCGCGGAGGGGTAATTGGTATACCGGAATCAGTACAGATTCCAATCACCCAAATCCTCCTTGCACCACCATGAGTTTACCGATTCCCTAGGGAATCCTCGGTACTCCGAGGCGTTTCACTTCCCCCGAAGGGGACTCGTCTCTGTGGCACTGGTCCTACAACGTCTTTATGGATTATGGACGGGGCGACGGGTGTTACCCGCATAGCATTCCGTTGGTGCCCGGACGTTCCTCCCACCTCTAAAAGAGGGGGCGATCATCAAAAGAGCGGACTCTTATTATCGCAGAAATAGGCTTTTTTTGCAATATTTCGCTTCTCAGGGATCCAGAATATGTATAAGATATGGCCCGTTAGTCTAAAATGCCACCAAAGCTTCGTTGGGTCGAGTCTGCTCCAGCAGACGAGCCATCTAAAAAGCTTCGCTCTGGCCAATCCGATTAAATTGATCCTTCCAGAATAGCCAAATAACACATGCCACCTTAGCTCAGTTGGCCAGAGCAACGCACTTGTAATGCGTGGGTCCGGAGTTCGAATCTCCGAGGTGGCTCCACTTTAAACCCCGAATTATCATCTAATTGGCCATGAGCAACGCACTTGTAAGCGTTAAGTCCATTTTCTCTCTTACTTCTTTTTCTTCTTCAGAGGCTTTTTTTCTGATCTGCCTTTGGAACACCAACACCAGTATCGCTCACTGTCATATTAACACTCACTGCCCCTCCTTCTGGAGTGTATTTAATGGCATTACTAAAGAGGTTCTTAATGACAACATGGAGCAGTACCGAGTCTGTTTCTATTTCTACTTTCTTATGTGGAACAGTAATAGTGCACGATAGCTTTTTATCTTTTCCAAGTGAACGAAGATCTTCTCCGAGTTCTGCAATCACTGATGTGAGGTTCACCGGATTCTTATGCGGTGTAATGTCTCCACCTTCCAGTCTTGCTGCATGTAATAGCGAGTTGATGAGGTTACTCATACGCTTTGCCGCTATGCCCATTTCATCGATGTATTCATCGCTGCTCTTTGCTTACTTTTCCTTCGCTATTTAACAGTTCTATATACCACTGCAAACTCGATAGAGGGGTTCTCAACTGGTGTGATGCAAGTGAGATGAATTCTGATTTCAAGTAGTCAACTCGGCGTTGCTCTTTGACATCTTGGAATACAATAATCGCTCCGAGTAATTTCTTTCCATCCATCAACGGCTTTACCACTAATAGCACTGGAATGAGAATATTATCTGCACGCATGATACTAAAGTTAAGATCTGGAGTAGACTGCACTGTCTTTTTTGTCTTACGAACTAAAGACACTGGGTGCTTGGATTTTGTTACTCTCTTATGATGAACACGAATATCCAATGCCTCTGCAGCATTAAATCCGACACACTCCTTTCCTGTGCACTTGAGTACCTGCAACGCTGCCGGGTTGGCGTCTGTGACTCTTCCCGTTGCATTAACGGTCATAACACCATGATCGATGGTATCGAGGATGACACGGTCTTTACAAAAAGTGCGAATGCCATACCACGTGTTCCATTCATTGCTTCGGCGGTATGAATTTTTACCACCAATCCCCAACCAAGAAAAGGACTTCTTTTCCCTGGCGCATATTCATTATTCAAAAATACAAGCTCGTCTCCGCTCTTCTTTCCGAGTAATACCTCTCCTGTTTCTCCAAGGGATGGAAAATGCTTTCATTGAATACCGGACTCCCAGTACCCCTGTCTTTTCTGCGACATGAATAGGGGAATACACGGTGTATCCATATATTATACCACAAATTCGCACTTTTAGCGACAAATAAAAAACCCCCGGATGGCCGAGGGTCTTAATTTCCACTTTTTGACTTAAACTAGCGAGTTACGCTAATTGTTGCTGCGTTTTCAGCTTCTGGAGCTGATACTGTTACACGCTTGTTAGCATCGCGAACGATGTCGTAACCAGTGTACTCAACAGATGTTCCAGGTTCTCCACTTGGATCTGTTGGAAGATTAACAAGGTATGAACCTGTCAAAGCGTCCAAGTTACAACCAGCTGCTGGTCCTCCTGAATCTCCTGCAGCGTATGCTGCACAGTCAGAACCTCCTGTACATACACCCTTTGCAGTAGTGTCGATACAAGATGGAAGTGTACCATTGTTATCAATGGCGTACTGGTACGTAGCCTTAAGGATCGTATTCACATCGCTTCGGCGTTGTACATTACGATCATCAGCAAGCTGCTTTGTTGGATTGATCGCAACAATAACGATTGATGCCAAGATGGCAATGATACCAATTACGAGCAGGAGCTCGATCAAGGTGAATCCACGTCGTGTATTCATAATTAGAAATGGGGAAAAATGGAAAACTAAATACTATTGATGTCCATTGTACGCATTTCATGCGGTAAATAGGACAAAGTGTAATTGACTAACTATTTTAAAAGATTCTAAATAGGTATTTGTATAATATTATTAACAAGGCAAAAATACATCTGCATCTGCGTAAGTTTCCGATTCACAATACTGCCGTTGATACACACCACTAGAGCATACGGGGCTAGTACATCCGCATTGAGTGCTGGCTATGTCATCTGGAAAGAGGGGTATTGCTGCTTCAAACGTACGATGATATTCAATTGGTACTGTCACCTCTGTTGTTTGGGTTAATGTACATTGCACCAACACACTGGCTCTTGTATCTACAACGGATGTATTACGAATAAGAAGATCTGACATGATAATGTTGTCTGAACTAAGTGCTTTTACACTGTTTGCTTCCGCCACATCGACCAACTGTTCACAGCTACAACCGGCAGTATCTGCAAGTGTGTAGTTACCGATCTTCTTTCGTGGTCCTACGTGGAAGACGAAGCTATCACGCGTGAGAGCATAGCGCTTAAAGAGCATGTGCTCTGTTGGCACTGACTCTGGCATGTAGGTCCCTGCACAGAGGTCTCGAGAGTTCAGGATTCCATCTCATCGTCGTCATCAGAGCTTGCTCCACAGATTCCTTGGCTTGCAGGCTTTTCTAGGGTGATCAGAATAGCGGCATCTTGGTAATCTTCTGATCCATCAATGTCTTGGATTTCGATAAGGCTCAGAATCTGCTTCGACTTGATAGATACCTTTCGACTCTTGATCACCTTTTTCATAAAGGTCTTCAGTTTTACCGGTGTTCTGAAGATTGTTGTATCTGGATCTGCATGCTTGTTTTGAAGCATCTTAATACGCCCACTACCATCACCAGATGTTGTCACTTTCTTAAAGAGCCAACCTCTGCGGCCTTCTGCCCTTAGAAGAATGGTGCTGTTTGCAGCAACATTTTCAATTGTGTACTGCTCTCCACCATCAACATCTTTGAAGCCAAAGAGTGGCTCCCATGTTGTGCCTCCATCGATACTTACACTCAGGTGCATTTGGATCTCTGGTCCGTTGTTTCCGTATGTCACATGTGAACCAAGAACCTTGAACGACACATCAGATTTTTCAGCTACTGTGATACGACCATTATTCATGGTGAATGCTGCCGCACATGGATCAATAGGATCTGTGTTATCAGCAATACCATCTTCACTGATAGTGATAATGCGACGCTCACCATTTTCAGCCTCAATAATAACCTCTCCAGCTGGCGATGGAATTCCATCAATACGAGAGTACATCACCTCTGTAATTCCAAAGACAGAGATTCCAATTGGAAGTGCGATCGTATCATCGAAATCGTCATCACGTGTGACGTAGTTTTCCCCCGTGAATACGGTTCCATCTTCGATGGATACACCCCACTGCCCATCCTCTTCTCCGGACTGAGATTTTAGCTGAGCACTCGCCAGGTTGTGCAGTGTTTGCGCAACGGCAAGATCCAAATCACTTCTGATTTGATAATTTTGATACATCGGAACCGACATACCTGCTGTGATTGCAATAATACCCAGGGTGAGAAGGGTTTCTATTGCTGTAAATCCTTTTTTCATATGAGTTAGGGGAATCTAACGATGCAGTGTACTAGAGTGAAGAGTATTTAGAAAATTGAGCTCCACTTAGTAGGAAGAATTTTTGTTTACGGTGTGCCACTTGGCACTCCATATAACGTAGTGAAATACACTTCAAGAATTCCTGACACTACCACGCTACTTGGTACTTCGATATTCTCATCGAATGATGTGTCACGCGTGTCATATTCTGTCCCGAGAAAGAGTGTGCCTGTCTCTGAGTGATATCCCATTCAGATGCTTCTTTTCCTGACTGTGCGAGTAGTTGTGCCCGACGAACCATGTGCTCTGCCTGTCCCACTGCCAAGTTCACATCACTTCTTAGCTGATAAGAGCGATAACTGGCACGACACTGACAAAGAGAATAAAGACCTGTACACTCCCGATACTTCTTTTTCTCCACTCTTATGCCTAAACGAGCCCTAATTTCTGTCTCTGATAAAACTGGAATTGCCGAATTTGCCGCTCGATTGGCTGCTGCTGGATACGAGATTATCTCTACTGGGGGGACGCTGAAGGCTATATCTGACAGTGGCGTCGACATCATCGCAGTTGATGATGTGACAGGTTTTCCAGAGTGTTTTTCAGGGCGTGTAAAAACAATGCATCCAAAAGTAATGGGAGGAGTTTTGTACCGAAGAGGCGACAGTGAACATGAGGCGCAGGCGAAAGAACTTGGTATCGAATCCATCGACCTGGTCGTTGTAAACCTTTACCCGTTTGAAGAAACAGTTGCGAAGGGAATTACGGGGGACGACCTCATTGAACAGATCGATATAGGAGGACCGACACTTCTTCGGAGCGCTGCAAAAAACCACAAACACGTTACGGTTATTTGTGACGTTAAAGATTACGAACATGTCATTACAGAGATTGAGAGCAATGGAGATACAACTTTGGAAACACGAAAATCGCTAGCGACGAAAGTGTTTTTACGCACTGCAGCGTACGATGCCAATATCACTGAAGCCCTATCTGAAGGTAAAAACTCTGCACTTGTACTCGAACAAGGGCTTGAACTTCGCTATGGCGAAAACCCACACCAGTCTGGAATGTTTTACCAAAACTACGACGTGAGTCCTGGATGGAAAGTGGTACAAGAGGAAAAGCCCTTCGACCAAACTCAGGGTAAACAACTGAGTTATCTCAACATTTTAGATGCCGATGGTGCGTGGAATTTGGTATCAGAATTTTCAGAGCCGACTGCAGCGTGCATCAAGCATGCAAACCCATCTGGTGTTGGAACAGATAGCGACATTGCAACTGCATTTCAAAAAAGTTACGACGCAGACAGGCTCTCTGCATTTGGAGTGATCGTCGCACTTAATAGGCCATGTACTAAAGAGGTGGTTGAAAAGATTATCGAGCAGAAGATTTTTGCAGAAGTATTGATCGCCCCAGGCTTTGAACCAGATGCGGTAGAGCTCCTTAAAAAACGTCCTAAATTGCGCGTGATAGAGGTTACAGATCCGCAAAGATTAGCCAAAACACACCGAACAATGATGGGAGGTATTTTGGTACAAGATACCGATACAAAAGTGCTGACAAAAGACGACCTGACGTGTGTTACCACTGTAAAACCAACCGATGCACAAATTGCAGACCTCTTGTTTGCGTGGCATGTCTGCAAACATGCAAAGAGCAACGCAATTGTTTTTGCGAAAGATGGAATTACAACTGGAATTGGATGTGGCCAAACGAGTCGTGTGGACTCAACAATTATTGCTGCACGCAGGGCCGGCGAAAGAGCGAAAGAAAGTGTCATGGCGAGTGATGCATTTTTTCCATTTGCAGACAGCATCGAAACTGCGGCTGAGAATGGTATCGTCGCTATCATCCAACCAGGCGGATCTATTCGTGATGAAGAGGTGATTGCGAAAGCTAACGAACTTGGCATTGCGATGGTCACGACTGGGTTCCGCGCCTTTAAGCACTAATTCAGTGTTAAATGTGCAATAAATTGACATAATCAATTTTAGTGTTAAGTTATATTTTATGACTGACGCTCCAGAACAATCATCGGATTGGAAAAAAGCTATAGATACACATAATCCAGTTGAAGCAATTTTTAATATTGCGAATCTAATGAAAAGCAAATTGTCTATCTCCTTAGGATTAGACACAGAAGAAAATCCCGATACTTCTGTCTTTTTACCAGAAAGTGTTCGCTACGCCATTCGCTATGGCATTGAACTCAAGCGTAAAGAAATACTTTCTGTTATCAATAGTCAACACTGGCAAGATGAGGCCCTCTATCTTTTGATGAAGGTTATGGATTCTGATCCTGTGCTGCAGGAACAATTTTTAGAAGAAGTACTTAATGCGTTTCGATCCAAACAAGATGCTTCCTCTCTGCAAGAGATATACAAACGCTATGCCGCCATGCTCACTGAGGAAGCATCTGTTATAGGGACAAAATTGTCACAAATATCGCGCTCTGGAGCATATGGATGGAAAAAAAGAGCAGATAACCTTGCCCATACAATGCAAGAAGATAACGCTACCCCTTGCCTCATTGCCTATTCAACATTTACCTTGCTGCGCTCGTTTATTCAAGCTGCACAGAATGGTGATAAAATTCTGATCACCATTAAGCATAGACTTGAGGATGATAAAGATCATGCTCTCTATGTTGTTACCTGTCTTGAAGACTCTTGCACACTTGAAGAATGGACTCACTACGACCATCATCAAGATGTCCCTGACATTCACCTTTGTGATGATACCGTTTCCACGGGACAAACATTGGCTACTATTCGACACTGTCTCAGCGAGAAGTACGGTGATTTTTTTCCAGAAATTAAAGAAAAAGATTACTACATGGATAGAGGTATATCATGGGCTACAGAATAATAATATTCACCGCAACATACGCCGCTCTTTCGGCCCCATTTTCTCTAGTAAGCGTTCCACGGTATCTACCGTAGATTGACCTACGCCTAATTCTTCTTGAATATGTATTTGCCCTTCCTTTTGTACTATCTTTTTTGCAATACGTATACGTCGTGACAACATTATACGCTCACTGGGTGTCAGAAGAAGATCGATAAATTTTGTTAACCTTACAACAGAATCTGCTTTTGCAAATGTTTTATGCAACTCTCGACCGAGAGATTCGTATTCTTGCCGGCTGAGATCACGATGATTAATCTTTCCCATAGAGATAATAGTACCAACACCCTACCAATATATCAATTAATTGATATATTGATGATTTTATACCTCACCCCCGTCCCCTCTCCATCCACGCCGCCTGCCCACCCTGGAGAGGGGAGCTCTGTTATGATAAGATCATAATCTATGAGAAGTAGGAAAAGATATTATCGATTATAAAGCAGGCTCCCCCTTCTCCAGTTATTTTTCATACACTTGTTTACTGTACCTACAAGTTTCTCCTGCCCTCAAGCGATTGCTTGAGTGTTACTTGGTCTGCAAACTCTATATCTGCACCCATAGGAAGGCCGTGAGCGAGCCGTGTAACCTTCTCTACCTTTCCCCCTAACTGCTGCTGAATGTAGCTTGCTGTCGCCTCTCCTTCAATGTCTGGATTTGTGGCGACAATTACTTCTGTAATCTCTCCACTTTCACATCTGTCCATTAACTCTTTCATCCGCAATTGTTCTGGCCCCATGCCGTCGATCGGGGACAGCACTCCGTGCAACACGTGGTACACACCTTTGTATCCGGCTCTCTCAAATGCGACAAGGTCGAGAGGATTTTCGACAACAAGAATAAGGTTGTGATCCCTTCCAATGCCCGTGCAGATGCTGCATTTTTCTTGCAGCGTTACCATCTGACATTCGGTGCAATACTTTAGTTCGTTCTTTAAACTAATAAGAGAGTTCCCCAGTCCCTCTGGAGATGCCTTGGAGCTACGTAATAAGTGAAATGTTAAACGCTCTGCAGACTTCGGTCCGATTCCTGGAAGTTTGCTGAACTCTTCGATGGATTTCTGAATTTGTGGTGGTAGGAGTGACATAGAATGCGACTATACCCCACGGGAACGACTTTGGCGATTACGAAGAACTAGAGACATTTTATTGCTATCCAAAACCATAATCCCTACATTTATGTGCTATGGGAAGCAGGGCACCAGATACACGGCTAGTCCAAAACCTCGACCACGGACCTTTAGATGCTGTGATAGTCGATAGTTACAGAGGTAAATTTCCATGGACGCGCGCAGAGACAACGCCTGGAGACAGTGTAAACCCTCAAGACATTCAGCTTCTTGTCCAAAGAAAGTTTTCAGAAACGCTAAAGAATGAACCCTCTCTTGAAGGCCAAAAACTCGACGATGACCGTGTTCTCATGCAATATATAGCAGCTGAAGCCGTTGAGAAATCTGCAAAGACAGTGCACTTACGGCAAAGGCCCGCAAAGGAATTTATAGAGTGGCTTCATAGTGACCTCGTCAATGTTGCACAGAGCAAGAGCCTTCTTACTGCACATCCCCATAGTCGATTGTGGGAAAAAGGTGATCATGTTTCTGGTGCTAATGGATCTGAATTCTGGGTACAACCTCTAAAAACTGGGCGGCATGATACAAAATTACTCGAGCACTTTATTGGGAAAAATCCAAAGTCCCCTCAGAGTATTTCTCACTTACAATCAATTATTGAAGACGCAACTGGAACACTGCTTACCGAGCTCGACAGAACACATGTGCGCGTTTATGAAGAAGATTTTCGCACAGCGGTATGGAATTTACTTGTACAAGAACGGGGAGACTACCCATCGGAAAGGCTTCGAACAAAACTACAATCTCTTATCATAGACACATGGGTGGACAAAGCACCGGACATTTTTCATATGACAAAATTGCAGGAGAAAATTTATCATACAACTCCTATCAACATTAATGATGATGATATATCTAAAGTTATCGACGTATGTTTCACACCTCTTCTATCCCAAGAAGAGCCATCACCAGAGACGCTCGATACTTTGCGTGAGCGTTTAGTAATTCTAGAATTTCTTACTCTGAGGTCAGCAGAAACAAACGACATTAAGGACCTTCTGCAGTTGCAGGCTACTCTTATACGCACACAAAAACTTCTTCAGCTTAAAGGTAGTGAGTATCCTCAAATTGCGTACACAGAAATGGTTATTGCATGCAAAGCAATTGATACAACAATGAACAGACTCAAAACTGTCGTCTAATAGTCCACACCTTGCTGTAATTTACGCGTAACGTCCTGCTCTTTTTTCTTCTGTCTTTTGTCATATCGCTTCTTTCCTTTTCCAAGTCCAAGTACAACTTTGATATGCTTCCCCGCAAGCACCTTCATTGGAATAAGTGACACGCCTTTTTCGAGTAACTGTGTCTGAAGCTTTTTGAGTTCTTTTGCACTGAGTAGTAATGGTCGATCTCTCCCGGTCTCGTAATCATCAAGACCAGATGCATACTGATACTTCGCTATTGTCGCCCCCTTGAGCACTGGTGCCCCTGTAACGAGCGATACATAGCTACCGGCTAGATTGACGTTACCAGTCCTACAAGACTTCACCTCGTGCCCTAGAAGCATGATTCCTGCATCAAAAGTATCGATTATCTCGTAATCGTACGTAGCCCGGCGATTTTGTCCTACAACCTTCATATGCCCCATAGTATACGCATAAATCGACGTTTAACGTAATAATATGGCCCTTCTAACCCCTTGACAAAACCTGTAATCAGAGTAGTGTACTTGCATAGTTGTTGTAGAAGCTTCCCCGTCCTTATGGGGCGAGCACGGTAATTGCCGCTCAATATAACGATTCCATTCCAGGCTTTCGACCATGATTGGGCGAGAGCCTGAATTTTTATACGCTTAAAAATATATTGAGAGCAGAAGCTCTAGTCGGTCACGAAACAGGATGACGAATAATGCTCCAAGTGCGAAGAACTGAGCGAAAGGTATTGTGCTCTTTCTGTGCATCTTTTTCATAATAAGCAGTGCCACTGCCACTGTTGCTCCTATGACATACGTCATCATCATGCAGATAATCATCATCTGCCAACTTCCTACCAAGAAGCCAACACCAGCACCGAGAATAATGTCGCCACTTCCTATCCATTTCCCTTTGCTTATCAGCCACAGTCCACCAAAAAAACCAACACCAACAAGTGCGCCCCCCCAATAAAATGCGCCGATCTCTAAGCTGTAAAAAATACCAAAAATACACAGTGGAATATTGAGCATATCTGAAATGGTTTGCGTTCGCATATCAATCACACTGATCACAAACAAGAGCCACAACGCTATCGCCATAAAGATTGATGATGCAATGTCTCTATTCAAAAAAAATGCCAACAAAAATAGCCCGCCACTTGCAAGCTCTGCAAACGGATAAAGCATTCCTATCGGCTTATTACATATGCGACATTTTCCACGACTGAGGCAAAAACTTACCAGAGGAATAAGAGCCCATGCACTTAGTGTCTTTTTGCATTGTGGGCACTTGGAACGACCCGTTATCTTCTCATTACGCGGAACACGCGTAATAAGTACAGACCCAAAGCTTCCAAAAATTAGGCCAGTCAAAAAGAAAGACACAGGGAGTAACATGCGTCTATGCTAGTGGGTTTTTCCTGCGTTGGCTACGCCTTCTTTTTCTTCAAGCGTGTTGATGCAGCCCCTCCTGCAGCCCCTGCAAGAAGAAACCCGATTCCCGCGCCAGAGCCTGGAAGTGCTGGTGCATTAGAAGATTCTCCAATGTTCTCACCATCGCTTTCACGATCGCGAATGTCTTCCCAAAGGGAATCCCAATCGTCTTCCATTTCCATATTTTTTGTCGCCATTTGCTGATCGAATGAACCTGCTGCCTCGTCTTCAATTACATCAACATCGAATCCATCCATAGGTTCCATAGGCTCCTCTGGAAGTTTCTCAGCTTCATGTCCTGGCCAATCAATATCAAGTGAGTGGTCATCTGCTGCTGCGAGTTCGTTGTATCCAAGTTCTGTATTTTCAAGCTGCTTCGCTGCTCGCATGTTACGACTGACGACACGCTTGCGTTCATCATCTTCCAAGCTCTTATCTGCAATACTTGCAGCGCCAAGATCAAACAACCTTCCACCTTCCGCAACGGGAAGTGTTAAGTACGCTGCCAATTGTGGCTTTGCATAGTCATATCCGTAATAGAGTGTGAGCGCGAGCCCACCACCGACAACGGCGCCAAGCACTTGCTTTAAGAGTGACGGACGACCGTCGCTTTGGGGTGCTGCTGTTTCTGTAGTACCGTTTGTTTCTTCCATAGAGTTTTTGTGAAGTAATCAGGTAATTATAGCAGAAATAGAGGTTTTTACCAAGATAGGAGACTGGGAATCGCTTTGGTTAGCTGTTTTCTCTACGTAGACTACTTTTGAACTCTTCTGGGTTATATGCCCCAGCACGCTGAACCGGACAAGGGAGATCGTCCTCTGTCACTCCTGGCGGTAGTTTTTGGTCGTATCCCATTACGATGACATCAGGCGCTGCATCTCTTACTGGTCTTAAGTAATCCTCACTATCACCAAGAACTACTGTTGCATCAGGAAAGACTTCTTCGAGTGCGAGCAAGCGGTCCTGCTCCAAGCCCTGTGGTGCTGCCCCTTTGATGTGCTCTACGTTTCTATCTCGTGCGACGATAATAGTTAAATCTCCCATGCCTGCAGCTTCAGACAAATAGGCAATATGTCCTGGATGCAAATGGTCGAATGTACCAAAGGTGAGAACTTTCATTACCGCAGGTCTATTACATGGATACGTTTTTCGTCGATCACGTAGAGCTTGTTTTCCTCGTCATCAACATAGAGATCTTTAAGCTCTCCGATCTGATCTCCCTCAAGAAGGTACTGCTTTACGTATGCACCTTCACCTGTTCCACCGCCAGACGTCGCCACAACCACGCGTGCGCCCACTGGATCTAGGAAGTAGAGATGTCCGTCGAATACTTTGAAGATCTTTGTCGCATTAACGAGTGCATCTTCTGGAAGATGACGGATAGTGAATGGGTTTACCTCACCGCGGAGAAGCTTCATAAGTTCTCCACCTTCTTTTAGGATAAATACATTTCCATCAATGGTGATGTCCATTGCACCTGTGAGATCTCCGTTGATGTTGTACTCAGATGGCGCGCTGTACCTGTTGCTGAGTCGCTCGTATTTGTAGATCTGATTATTTTCTACCGAAAGAACATAAAGGAAACGAAGATACGTTTCGATATCTGTTCCCTTAATCCATCCTGCTGGATCTTCGGTCTTCATGGTTGTCGACTGTCCGTTGATCATCTCGACAATACTATTGTCTGTCGTCTGGAATACCATTGTCTGGTAACGAGGGAAGTCGTCACCATCGAGGATAAGCTCGTCCTCGACAAGACGGTCAGGATCTTCAACAGAGTTCAGAAGGACACGGTAGAGATCTTGTCTATCGTAAGCGATAAACTCTCCATCTGGAAGACCGATGAATCCGAGTGCTTCGATGTCCTCGTTCTTTGTAGAAAGGTTCACAACAGTACGAGGAGAGAGGCGAATGATGTTATTGATCTCTTCTCTCTTTGTTCGAATGCGCTCTAGAAGGTCTAGTGCCTCTGCACGGAAGAGGTTGCTCTCGTTATCCATCACTTGCTTTGACCGCTGCTCTGCCTGCTCCAAGATTGCGTTTGCACTATCCATTTCTCCAGAAAGCCTTCTGTTTTCTGCGGTCCTCATGAGCTGGGAAATCTCTTCAAGGCGCTCTTCAAGCTCGCCACGTGTCTGACGTTTTTGGCTACCAGTAGAGACATTTACAACCGCCCATACAATAAGGAATGCAGCCACTGTTCCTGCAATAAGAAGAAGGTGTGCTCTGCGCTTACGCAAAGGATCTCCAAGATCCTTAAAGAATCCTCCAAGTATACCCTGTGTTTTATCAACTAAGTTTGTTGGCACAAAGCCGCTTACCCTATCTGTGACAACAGATGCAGACGACAGCACCTTTGACAGTGCGCTAAGCTTCTTACGGCCACGCTTTCGCGCAGGAATAGCACGTGTCTTTTTTGTAGATTCTGCTTTTCCTCGACCAGAGATCTTCAGTACTGCGAGGGCAGACTGCTCTTTTTCTGATTCAAGCTCCATGATAAGTTCGTCCATGAGGTGGTCTCCTCTAAGTGCCAACTGTCCAAGTTGAGCCGGTGTTACTGTCCTCAGTAGTCGAACAGTAGAGAAGATAACCACATCACGTGGCTCTAATGCTCCGCTTGCGATATGAACAAAGGCTGGTGTTGGCTTTCCGCGACTGTATTCTGTAATCTGACTGGCGCTGCCTCCACGTACAACGTACGCCTCTGCCCTTCCTGCATGTGACACATGGAGTACACCGCTTGTATCAACAATACCGATAACTGCGTGCACTTCTCCGACAGACTGTGAGAACGTCAGTCCTTTTAGTAGTCCATTTAATTCCTTTAATGTTCCATCAAGCCTTGTTGATGCCTCTCCTTCTGTCTCAAGCAATGCGTGTGTAATTACGATTGTGCACTCTTTCTCTAGTGTTTTTGCCTCTGCTGGAGTCGCTTCTATCTGCATCAGTAATACAACATCTTCTCCGCTTGAAGACGCAAAATTATTGGATACCAATGTGATACCTCTTTTTGCCTTACTGACCGCTGTCTGAACTATTATCTCCATACGGTGCAATAGGCTACCGTTCTTCCGTGATTTCAGCAAGGGTGAGAAGTCTATTACAAAAATTGTTATAAAAAATTTGTTTATCTGAAGCCAAAAAACAGATGTTATGACAAACACCTACTTGCTATTTTACTACACTCGGACTATGATGACAGCATAATATTTTTACAAACAATATCATGAAGTCAGTAGGAGAGTGGTTAAACTCGAGTAATGCAAAGAAGGAGGATAGCTCAAAGACACCACAGGAAAAAAAGTCTGAAGGAAGCGCTAATCCTCCTTTTCAATCCCAGAAAAAGCCGTCTACGCACAATGCGCATAATAGGCACCGCCCGCAAACACAGAATGTTTCCAAAAAGCCACTCGTGGCTGCAGGAGGCAAGCTTCGCGTTTATCCTCTTGGAGGATTTGAACAAGTGGGGCGTAACTGCTTCGTCGTAGAAGTAGACGAAGACATTTATATTATTGATCTTGGACTACAGTTCCCAGATGAAGACATGCTTGGAATCGATTACTTGATTCCAGACCTTTCTTCTCTTCGTGGAAGAGAGAACCG
>JABJGX010000055.1 GCA_018662075.1 Candidatus Peregrinibacteria bacterium
AGCGTTCCCTCACTGACACCTACAGCGGTTCCGCACACAGTTTCGAGCCCTGTGTCTATGACTTCACTGTGAAGCTTCTGCCACCACACGTCGTCTTCTGGACTATGCGTGGCAGGCCAGATGTCTGCAGTTTTGGTACACACAAACGTACGGCGGAGTGCGAGGATGCGCATCAGCCATTCTGGGAACACACGTTCAAGGAAGTATCCGAACTTTAGAAGCCACGCGGGCCCTGCAGGGATCAGTACGAATGTTCTTTCTATGTCGATTGTAAAACCTGCTGCATGAAGTGCATTTATAATTTCTTTTCGTGGCACCATACGGTGTGGACCTTCTCCATGGTCGAGGTGGAGCGTGGCTGAAAGCCAGTGCACGGGTTCCCATAAGACGTTTGGGGTGGTGAGCACCATTGTTCCTCCCGGGCGCAAAATACGGCTAAGTTCTGCGATGTACTTGGTCGGCCACGGGACATGTTCCAGTGTTTCGTAGGTGAGGATGACATCAAAATGCTCGTCTTTAAATGGTTGAGTGAGCTCTGTCATCACAGAAACTTCTACGTCTAAATTATGTGCTTTGAGGTTAGCATCTGCACGCTCTTTAAAAGACCCCGCCATTGCAACACACCTGAAGTTTGCGGTTGGATACTTCTCTTTCATGAACACTGTTCCATTTCCGGTACGGCAATCGCAGTCTAAAACTTTTGCGTTCTCTGGAATAGTAAAAAGAGGAGCACTGTCTTTGAAGCGTCTCATATATGAATCAATCTTTGCATTTTGATCGTCGTAGTCTGGTGAGTTGTCCCAGTGCTCTGCCACTTGCTTTAGTGTCCACGTCTTCATATGCCTATCGTACCCCTTTCACCCAATACCATCCTCCAAGTAGTCCACTAAAGATGATGCTGATAAACATTAGGAAGGCGAGGGACACTGCCTGCTCTGCGCTCACTCCATATGGTGCGAGCAGTATAAGGAGTGCTGCATCGCGTGTACCAAGGCCTGAAGGGGCGATCGGAAGAAGGGAAATGATTCCGGTAACTGTAAAAGTAGAGATAAGAATAGGAACTGAAACGCTAATATCGATAGACCAGGCAATGAGAAGTGCCCATAAGAAATAAATACTCCACGACACGAGGGTCCATGTCATACCTGGAACGATAGCTTTTTCTATCCAGTGCAATCGTGTCATCTTTTTCCAGAATATTCGGCCTATTTGCGCTCCAATAATTGCGAGTACTAGAAGTGTCACTAGAAATTTCCAACCAAAGAGAACTCCTGCACTAATAATTCCTATTATTCCGATGCATGCGACATCGAATAGCCGGTCGACTATGGCAATACTTAAAGCTTTTGCTGTATGGATGCCTACATTTTTTAGATAGGCAGCTCTGCCCAGCTCGCCAAGCTTTGCAGGGGTTATACCTGCAAGAAATACTCCGATGTTAAAGATCTTCCAGTGTTCTTGAAGAGAGAGGGATATATCTGTGGTGTGAACCAGTGCTTTAAAGCGCTGCGTTTTGCAGAAATAGATGCAGAAGAGCAAAGGGAATGATAGTCCTAGCATTATGATGTTTACGGATTGAAGTTGCAGGAATAGCTCCTCTCGGTCGATTTGACTTAAGATAAGAATAAATATTCCTATGCCTATAAGCTTCAAAAGCCGAAGAATCCATCGCTTTGCCATCGCTTAAATAGTAGAGTGTTTTAGACAATTCGCCCATGAAAAACCCTCTACACCTTTGTCTTCGGCAACCTCTATTAGCGCTCTTGGCGTGTGCAGCACTTGCTTTGGTGTGGTCTTTGCCCGCTCTTATAATGGGTGATGGGTTTGGCTTCTTCCCTCACATGGAAGCGCGGAACTTGGCCGTTTCTGGGCTCTTTAGTTTTACAGATACTCTTGGTCGAACGCTTTCGACGGATCTCGTATCGACTATTGGTGTACCGAGTGCAGCTGATGGGAGGCTGAGTCGCGTACTTATTGCATGGCTTTCACAGGGGATAGTATGGGGTGATCTTGTATCGTGGACTATTGCGGGAAGCGCTGTGCTGGCAATTGGAATGTTCTTTTGGTGGGCGACAGTATTGAAGCTGTTTAATAAGAGAACTGCATGGACAACACTTATTATTACTGCACTCATGCCTGTCTATTTTAGAGAAGCTGTATGGTTTGATAATTACAACTTGGCACTTACTTGCCTTTCGGCATCTGCCGCTGCATTTGTATGGTTGAAAGACAAGCGACCTATGGTTGCACTGCTCGTCGCAGGGCTACTGTTTGGTGCGTCTATTAGTGCGAAAGATGTTTTTTTAATTATGATTCCGTGGTTGGGTGTTACGTTTTTATGGAAGCGGCAATGGAAAGGAGGGGCTGTGTTCTTTATTGCAGCACTCGCCGTGTACATGGTTCCGTACTTGAGTGACATCTCTACACTTGGGTATCCGGTAAACCAGAACATTGCTCGCGTGTGGCCGGGTGCAGAGGCTATTGCGAATGAAACGTATCTGCATTTATATCCTGATCCTTATACGTATTATTTTGATCGCGCAGCATTTGATGAGCAGTTCATTGCTGCTGTAGAGACGAAGCCTCTTTCCGACCGCATGCGAGACGAAAAGGTGATGATGTCCTATGGACTGGCTGATGGAATCTTCCGGCGTGTACGACTTGGGACGTGGCTTATTGCTAATGACATTCCACCTTTCTTTCAGCGTCAGGCATCTGGTGGTGCGTTCTTGTGGATCTTTGCAATTCCTGGGTTTATTGCATTATGGAGAAGGGATAAGAAGCTTGTATTGTGGCTCCTTGGCTTAGTCTTTTCTATGTATATCGCTATTCGCTTTGTACTGCTGTATGAAAGAAGTCATTTCATGAATATTGCATGGGTATATGCGTTATTTGTGGGATACGGCATTGCAGAGGTCAGCACTATGCAGAGGCAGATGCGTGCGAGTGTTGTGACTGCACTGCTCGTTGCTGTGTGCGCTTTGCAATTGCTTCAGGCGAATAGGTACGAGTTTGCAGCGCGGTATAGAAGAAGCACTGTGGCAGATCTGCGAGGAACTGCAGAAGCCTTAAAGTCGCTCCCAGAGGGGAGTGTTATTGCACTTGAGGCACATCCAAGTGATATCGAAACCTTGGCTCTTCTAAGCAATAAAACAATCACCCTCTTCCGTGAAGAGACTCTCCTGAAGTTACAGGGCTCTGGAAAATTGGCAAATGTTCTTACCGAGTATGGCGTGACCCATGCTCTTGATTACGACATGAGGACACCTGCAATAAATATCAGCTCAGATGAATCAGTAAGTGCACCACCAAGTGCATTTACAAAGTGGTTGATTCATTTGGTTCGATAAAATCGATATATCTTTGCCTTTAATTAACAAATGAAGTTAAATGCTTTTTGATGATATCTTTCAAATCTAAATCTCTTCATACAAGAGAAATTCTTGCAGAGCTTGCTCCAGATTATGCTCGTGGTCGATTAATTGACGTTGGTGCTGGATCTTCTAAGTATAAAGATATTTTTATGCCATATATCTCTGAATACAAAGCGTGTGACTCTTTTGAAGCACCTCATATTGATAAGGTAGTTGATGCTCATGATCTTTCTTATGATGATGAGGAGTTTGATACAGTCATTTGTACCATGGTCTTAGAGCATGTACAGAAGCCGTGGATTGTTGCATCTGAATTGCAGCGAGTGCTCCGATCAGGTGGACATTGTATTGTTGGAGCTCCTTTTATGTTTCCATACCATCAAGATCCTGAGGATTATTTTCGGTTTTCTACTGCTGGTATGGCTTCATTGTTTGATCAATGTGAAATTGTAAGGGTATGGGGCGTAGGTGGGACAGCAAGTTTATTTGAGTCTTGCTGGCGCATTTGTTTTTGTAGTCCGTATAAAAAGCCTCATGGATTTTTGAGGAGGAATATTTATCGTGTTATCAGAATTATTTTTGAATTTATTGATAGACATTCTTCACATCCAGAGAATTTGTATTGCAATACATATATTGTTGCAAAAAAGAAGTAAGCTATTGGAGTAACTGACTATTTACTACGTGCTTAACCTCTTTATGCGTGGCAACAAACCTGAGGAACTCTTCGAGTTCTTTCCACATGTCATACTTTTCAACTTCATGACTGTGTCCCCATAAGTGGAAGCAGGGTTGGTTAGTACTATGTGCATACGTAAACATTGCCTTCGCAAGAGAGAGCCAGTTGTTGCATTCTGTTAAAGGAATTCCGTAAGCCTTGATGGCTTTTCTTTTCACACGGAGTGGTCCATATTTATCCAGTACATGCCACCAGCGCGAGTGCACTTTTCTTTTTGGGAATGGTGCAATTTGTAAACTCGTGTTTTGCTGGAATGCATTTTCAGATGTGAATAGCATTTGAGTTATTCCTCGTGCACCTTTGTATCCTGCCTCTTTTACAAGGTTTTCAATCTCATCGTTTGTATCTCCATAGGGATAGCAAAACATTTCGCATGGTTTACCGCTAAGTTCCTCGATCCATTTTTTACTTTCAATGATTTCCTCTTTTACTTTTTCCGAAGGAATGAGTGTGAGCTTGGGATGCTTTATTGTGTGTGCCCCGAGCTCATGGTTTTTCATGAGAGTTGCAATATCCTTTGGGTCCAACATGGATTTTCCATGCTGTTTATGTGGGCAAAGATAAAATGTTCCTTTGGCACCATTAGCACTGAGGAGCTCTGATATCTTCATATCAAGCGCATAGCCATCGTCCCAAGAGGTCGTAAATTTCATGGGCTTAGAGTAGCAGTTAAAATGGCTCTTAGATACAATTGGACCATGCGTGTTTGTATTTTAAGCCAAAGCCTCGATGCCTACAAAGGGGGAAACCACCTGCCTTTACTGGCTGCATGCCCAAATACAGAGTTTACGATTCTTACTAACAGAACAAGGCCGAAAAATCCGGATCTGCCAAGTAATGTCAGTGTGTTGACCTTAGGGGAGAGAATTGGCTCTTATTACTATGGCTTTGCGGACTATCTGTATGCGCATTATGTGATAAAGAAGTACCCACCAAGTGATCCTTTCTGGAAGCAATTTGATGTGATTCACCTTAATCAGACCATGGGAACAAAGATGCTGCAGCTCATCAAAACTGGGGTACCTGTTCTGTATACCGTTCACCATCCAGCAACTGTAGACAGAGAGGTAGCAATTGCTGAAAGTGGTTTTGTGGAAGGCTTAAAGTGGAGAGCAAAGTATGCCCTGCTTGTGAGGTGGCAGAAGAAGTTATGTCGCAAGATGCCACATATTATGACGGTATCTGAAACATCATCGAAGAGACTTCAAGATGACTATAGATGTCCAGCTAGCAACATTCATGTTGTGTATAACGGAGTGGATGGAGAGGTGTTTTCTCTTGGAAAAAAAGATGCACAGTACGACACCATTGCACTTGGATCTTTCATTCATCCACGAAAAGGTTTTCCGTATTTAGCAGAGGTTTACCGGAAGCTTTCAGCTGAAGGAAAAAAGATTGCAGATGTCGGAAGGCGCAGCCAGGAGCAGCAGGAAATTCTTTCTACAATTCCAGGGGTTACTATGTTTGGAATGATAGAGCAGGATCAATTAGTTTCATTAGTACAAGATTCAAAAACTTTAGTTCTAACCGCTTTATACGAAGGATTTGGCTTGTCTATTATTGAGGCACTGAGCACTGGTCGTCCGCCGTTCCCGTTTGATGTTGGTGCGGTCCGAGAAGTCCTTCGACCGATTGATGAAACGCTTATCTCTTCTAGAAGAGATTCAAATGCAGTTGCGACAAAGATTTTACAATATCTTTCGTTATCTGAAGAGGAGAGAATGAGTCGTGGGCAAAAGTATCGTGATGCTGTTCTTCAGGAGTATAGTATCGAGAAAGCAGGACAGTCGTTAGAAGGGCTTTATAATAAATTATTACGATAACCTATCGTTGCAATGTGCGATTTAGCCTCACTATCCGATAGGTAGGAATGATGAGAAGAATGATAATGAAGTGATAGATGCCAAGTGCTATATAGAGTGCAAAGGTTATTTTTGTGTAACTCATCAATGTAAAGAATGCACCAAGTGAGCATGTAAGGCCTACTAGGTTAAACGTTGTGGCAATGTATATGCGAGAATAGAGTCTCAAGATGGGTGTGATGAGAATGTGTATTACGCTTGTTGTGTGCAATATAGCAATGACGATGAACGGGTATACAGCGACAGAGAAGTCTGCGCCATACACCAGTGGAATGAGTGGTGGTACAACCAATAAGGCGCCGACTGTAGCGCCAACGTGAATGAGGCTTGAATACGTTGCGAGCTTTACAATACTTTTTTTAAGTCCTGCACCACTGCTGGATAATGTTGGTATAACAGATGCAGAGAGTCTGCTGATATTGCTGAGTACAAATGATGCTGGTAGGTTTCCGAGCTTGAATGCGAGGCGGAAGAGTCCAACGACGGATTCCTGTACAAACATTCCAAGGACAACAAGGAAGAGGTTCGGATAGAGGTTGCCTACATTCTTGTCGATGGCGATCCATACACCGTCTTTCCCAAGGCTCCATACATGTGAAAGTTTACGTATGCCTATGATTTCTATTAATGATGGTAGGTTATATTTTGATCGAATGCTGCTGTACATTAGTAGGCTTATAACACTCATGAGTGCCGTACCATAGAGTGTGCCAAGTAATACCCCTTCTACACCCTTTCCTTGTAAAAGAAACAGGACAGAGAGGCCAAGTTGTACAACAATACGACTATTTTCAATGATGGTAAGCTTTCGAATTTCACGAACGGACTGCAGCACGATTGACCCAAAAACAAAGAGAGGGTCGACAATAGAAGATATGAAGATGATACGAGCAAGGGCTCCGATCTCTGGTTTGCCGTACATCACATCTGTTATCCACGGGAGAAATGGAATGAGTAGTGCCATGATGAGTGCACTACATGCAGAGAGGAATAGGTAGTAATGGAGAACCTCTTTCATGCGAGTGGTGTCTTTCTTTCCGTACGCTTCTGCAAAGAACGTTAGGGCTGTTGTTTGCTGTCCAAGGTTTGTGATAAAGCCAAGTAGACCTGTGAACGCGAGTACGATTGCGTAGACACCGTATCCTTGTAGTCCGAGGAGACGGGCAAAGAGAATAGATGCAAGAAACCCAGACCCTGTTGTCACAATTTGCCCGATTTGCATCGTTGCAATATCGCGAACGAATTTTATTTGGCTAAATGAGGTAAGAAATTTTTTCATTCAAAGAGGGAATCGACGCGAATAGTGTCTTCTTCATACCCCACACCTTCACGGGAAGTGGTTGTTACATCTATCATACTGCTTGGTTCTAGTGCTCTATATGCATGGATAATTCCTTTTGGAATATGTGCCAAGTCACCTGCATTTAAGATGTGTGTTTCCACTTTTGCATCTGGGTTGTTGGCTTCCTTTGTCGCGAGTTCCACCTTTCCTTCTACAATGTAGTCGTACTGGTCTGACAGCTTATGCCAGTGGTTAGCCCTTACTGCGCCCTCTGTGAAGGTAATCATTCCAATATGGTGGAACGGATCTGTTGTATTTATAAGGTCTGTAATACTTCCTCGGTCGTCAGTATGTACAGGGTCTAGTGTTGTAATGGTTACAGTGCTCATACTAAAGTTGGTGAAGGTACAGGGATAATAAAGGTTCCTCCTGCCTGCTTATACGCGTCGAGGTTCTTCATAATTTCAGGTGCAAAGTTCCACGAGAGGATAAGTGCGTAGTCTGGTTGTACTTTGAGAAGATGATCGTCAGACGTTATTGGGATATGAACTCCTGGTGCAAACTTTCCTTGTTTCCAGTCAGACTTTTCTGTGAGGAATGGCATAAGGGAGGCATGAATTCCGCAGTAGCTCAGCAGTGTCATTCCTTTTGCAGGAGCTCCGATACCAACAACTGTTTTTCCTTCGTCATGCAGAGTTTGTAGCATTGTAATAAGTTCGCGTCTGTGCGTTTCTACATTTTTTGCAAACGTTCGTAGCTTTTCTGGTGTCCATAGTCCAGTTTTTTCTTCATCTGCAATAAGATTTTTTACAGTGTCTGTAATAGGGTGGGTACCTTTACGTGCAATGAACATACGAATACTTCCTCCGTGAATCGTTGTGCGCTCTACGTCGAAGAGTTCCATATCAAACCGAGCAAAGAACTTTACAAGTGGGCTAATGGCAAGGTACGAAACATGCTGGTGGTAGATGGTGTCGTACTCCATGTGTTCTACAAGATCTTTTAGGTATGGAGATTCAAAAACGAGTACGCCATCTGTATCGAGAAGTGCATCTGCACCTTGCATCAAGTCGTCTAGATCGTCGACATGTGCAAAGACATTTGTACCCGTGATCACTTTTGCCTTTCCGTGTTCTGCTGCAACTTTTTTAGCTACTTCTGCAGTAAAACATTCAACGACACTATCGATCCCTCTTTCCTTTGCACGCTTTGTCGGCTCTATTGCAGGGTCTATTCCAAGTACTTTTGCTCCGCACTCTTTGAACCCAGAAAGAAGAAGTCCAACGTTTGATCCAATATCAATAACGAGCGAGTCTTTTGGAACGGCGAATTTTTCAACAATACTTTTTGCCATGCCAAGGAAGTGGTCCTGTCCTGTTTTTGTGACAGATCCATCATAGACATAGTCTTCGTTGTAGAGGTGCTCTGGAGAAACTGTGTAGGTGAGCTGAACTTGTCCACAGTCTTTACAGACCGCACAGGCAAGTGGAAAAAATGGTTCTGGTTTTTGTAGCTGCTCTTCACGTAAGAACCCATCGGAATGCGGATGCATCCCAAAGTCGAGAAAGGTCTCGAGGTTAGTGCTGTGACAGAGGCGACAATCCTCTCTGAAGAAACCAAGTGCGCTCATAGTGTATCCATTGTAGGGGCGCGATTTACAGCCGTCTACCGCATTAGAGAGTGAAATTTTGGCAATATTCGCCTTAGAGAGCATATTTTTGGTATTCTACAATCATGGATCTCAATAATGCTGTCATTATCGTTACTGGTGCTAGTCGAGGAATCGGCAAAGCGCTTGTCTCTGTTTTGTCTGAAGCAGGAGCTACAGTGATTGGATGTGCACGTACAGAGAGTGACACTATCCGCGCTGTTGATGTTAGTAATCCAGAAGAAATGGATGCTCTTGTGAAGAGTGTGATTGCTGAGCACGGAAAGCTTGATGTCCTTATTAATAATGCAGGAGTCATTCATCAGTATGCCCCTTTGGAAGAGATTTCCTTGGAAGACTTTAAGCAGTGCATTGATATTAATCTCAATAGTGTTTTTTACGGTATGCGTTCAGCGCTTCTTCATATGAAAAATAATAATAGTGGAACAATTATTAATATCGCATCTATGGCTGCCACAGTTGCTCACCCTCGCATCAGTGCATACAACGCTAGTAAATTTGGAGTGCTTGGTTTAACGCAAACTGCAGCGAAGGAATTAGATGACATTTATTCTAAGGTAAGACTTTACAGTGTTTCTCCTGGAGGAGTAGACACCGACATGCGAACAGAACTACTTGGAGATGAAGCGACAAAGTCCCAGTCACCTGAGGTGATTGCAAAAGTGATCATCGATACACTGACAGATACATTACCTGCCAATAATGGCGATAATATTCAGGTGGTACACGGTGGAGTAAGCACTATCGCGATGCTGTAACCTCCGCGTAGAGTTTCTCACATGTTTGTACTTGTTGTGCAATGCTGTGTTTATGAGCCCAAGCCTGACAGGCAGTAGGGTCGATACTCTTTTCATCGAGTATCTTATGGAGACGGTCTGCGATGTCTTGCACATTTCCGTGATCAACAACAAAACCTGTTTCACCATCAATAACAGCTTCTGCTCCGCCAGATTCTTTCGAGCTTATTGTCGGAACACCTCGGGCATTTGCTTCGAGAAATACCAGTCCGTATCCTTCGAAGTTGTATTCATCCTGCTTACTAAGCATTACGAATGCTCCTGCATTGTTGAAGAGTCCCTGCAAAGCAATGTCATCTACTCTTCCATGAATTTTTACCTGATCTTTTATTCCAGTTGAAGCTATGTGTTTACGAATTTGCTCTATGTATCCTCCATCTTCTTTGTAGTTCCCAGCAAGATGCAGCACGGCAGTAGAAGAATGTGTTTTGACGTAGTGGGCAAAACCAAGAACTAATTCCAGTACTCCTTTACGAGCTTTAATCTCTCCAACGAATAACACGTCTGTACCGTTACTCTTTTCTGTCTTGGGCAACTCTACTGCTAGGCGAATAGGGTGTGTCTTTTGTATGACATTGTCATACATTTCTTTTGGAAGAACATTCTGTACCTGTTTTAGAGTGTAGTTACTGCAGACAAGAAAGCCTGCAGCACTGCGAAGAGCTTTGCGCATGAGTCCACGTGTAAGCCAATGTGTGTGTGGAGTGACGCTGTATGTTCCATGAAAATTCATCACCCATGGTGTTTTTACCGCTGCTATAGGAATCGCTATTGCGTAGGGCTCTGCGAGGATATGGATGACATCTGGGTTGTGGTTAGATACGACTTTTTTGATCAATTGAGCTGCTTTCCAGATACTAAAAGGGGAGCTCATCAGAGATAAAGGGCCTGGAAGACCTTCACTTGTTGTGAGCATGAATACTTCATTTCCTGCTTCTATTAGACCATTCTGGGTGTTTTTAGCATATGTACCCCATCCAGATACAGGTTCGGTGGTTGGTGCTATAAGAAGAATTTTCACGTAGAGATAGTACCTCCGATTGCACTTCTCGGGTATTATTTCAGCGTTATGTCACAGAAGACTGCTCTTATTACCGGTATTACGGGCCAAGATGGCTCTTACCTTGCTGAGGTACTTCTTGAAAAGGGGTACAAGGTGCACGGTATTGTCCGTCGTAGTTCGTCTTTTAACCGTGGTCGTATAGAGCACTTGTTTGATGATATTCGTATTCGGTCGGACAACATTGTTCTCCATTATGGAGACCTTGGTGATACCAACTCTTTATTCCGTGTGGTAAAAGAGTCTCAGCCAGATGAGGTGTATAACTTGGCGGCACAGAGCCACGTTGATATTAGTTTTTCAATGCCAGAGTACACAGGAGACATTACTGCCCTTGGTGTAACGCGTCTTCTTGAGGTGCTTCGTACGAGCGAGAGTCATGCAAAGTTTTACCAGGCAAGTTCGTCAGAGCTTTTTGGAAAAGTTGTAGAAACACCGCAGAACGAAGAAACACCATTTTATCCACGAAGCCCTTATGGCTGTGCAAAGGCATACGCATATTATCTCACAAAGAATTACCGTGAAGCGTATGACATGTATGCAGTGAATGGAATTTTGTTTAACCATGAATCTCCACGAAGAGGAAAGAACTTCGTGACACGAAAGATCAGTGCAAGCCTTGCAAATATTTATGGAGGAAAGCAGGACTGTTTGTACCTTGGAAACATGGATGCAAAGCGCGACTGGGGATATGCAAAAGAGTTTGTTGAAGGAATGTGGGCGATCATGCAGCACGACACTCCAGACGATTACGTTTTGGCTACAGGAAAGACAGCAACTGTACGAGAGTTCCTAGAACTTTGTTTGGGTGTTGCAAATATTGCTTTTGAAAAAGAGGGAGAGGGTACAGATGAGAAGTATATCGATACGGCAACCGGTAAAACGATTGTTGCGATTGATACTGAGTACTACCGTCCTGCAGAAGTAGACCTTCTTATTGGTGATGCATCGAAAGCAAAGAACGAACTTGGATGGGAAGCAAAAACAACTCTCGCAGAACTTGCAGAGATGATGATGAAGGCAGACTACGAAGAGGCAGGACTTTCTCTATAGGGACAGATATTTTCTTCCTGCTGATATTACTTTCTCTTTATCGAGGATGTGTTTGATATCGTAGATGAGCCCTTCTTCTTTTGTTGCGCTGATGACGTCTTCGGTCGCTAGGTTCATGTATTCCTGGTGCTTTACGAGCAGTACTATGGCGTTATATGGACCATCGCTTAGTGTGCCTCGAGGCACGTTATCGTCGTCTGACTGAGGGTCGTCTGCAAGGACGTCGCATCCAGCATTTTGTAGTGCTTTGATGACTGCGTATGACTGACTATTTCTCGTGTCGGGGACATCCTCCTTAAAGGTAAGGCCCATGACGAGCACTTTTCCTTTGTTGCCGATCGCTTCTAGTACTTCGTCGACCACAAGCTGTGCCATACCGTCGTTTACTTTTCTTCCAGCACTTATAACGTGTGTATCCATGCCAAGTTGCTCGGCTTTTTCAACTAAGTAATATGGATCGACACCAATGCAGTGACCTCCGACAAGACCGGGGTTAAACTTGAGGAAGTTCCATTTGGTACCGGCTGCATCGAGCACTTTTGATGAGTCGATTCCTATTTTATGACAGAGCATTGCAACTTCGTTGACGTAGGCAATGTTCAGATCCCTCTGTGCATTCTCAATTGCCTTCGCCATTTCTGCAGTCTTGATGTTTGCTGCTCTGTGGATACCTGCTGTGATGATGTCACCGTATACTTTGCAGAGGATGTCGGTAGTTTTGCTGTCCTGTCCTGCGACGATCTTCATTATTTTTGTCACAGTATGTTCTTTGTCTCCTGGATTAATACGTTCTGGACTGTATCCAAGTGTGAAATCTTTTCCGCAGGTAAGGCCTGAGTGTTCCTCAAGTATTGGTCCGCAGATTTCTTCTGTTGTTCCTGGGTAGACAGTAGATTCGTACACAATGATTGCGCCTTTCTTCATGTTCTTTCCAACAGTTTCAGATGCCTTTCGAATGGGTGTTAGGTCTGGCTTCTTGTTTTCATCAACTGGGGTTGGGATTGCGAGAATAACAATGTCGCATTCTTTAATGACAGATGCATCTGTCGAGAAGTTCATTGTTACTTCTGCAAGTTGGCTGTCTTCGAGTTCGTTTGTGCTGTCGTGACCACCTGAAAGTTCTTTGATGCGGCCTTCATTAATATCAAAGCCGTGGACGGTGTATCCCTTTTTTGCAAAGGCATGCGCAAGAGGGAGTCCTACGTAGCCAAGGCCGATGATGGTAATAACAGGTTTTTTATCCATGATAATATCAAAATTCTATAGTATTATGGGGCAAGTATTAAGGGGTAAGGGCAATGAAATTGCTTATCCTGTAATACGTACCCCTTACCCCTTTGATACGTGATTCGCAAATTACTCCTTGATAAGTCGGCTGCAACGCACATGCAATTTTTGCGATATTTCTTCGTTGGAGGCTCTTCTGCGGTTGTAGACCTCATCGTATTTACAGCCCTTTTGACGTATGGATCGGTGCATTATGTGCCCGCTGCATTCATTGCATACATGTGCGGACTCGCATGGAATCATTTTCTGTGCATTATTTGGGTATTTGAAAGTAAACATCAGCGTATGCGAGAGCTTCTTACCATCTTTGCGATCGCCATAGGAGGACTACTTTGGACATGGCTTATTCTATATATTTGTATTGAACACATTGGAATAGATGAGGTTATTTCTAAGATGATTTCACAGATTCTGGTACTCTTCTGGAACTTTTCTATGAGGAAGTTCTACGTGTTTCATTAGAATCTCTTTGCAGCTTCAGTCATCGCTTTTTCGATACCAAGTGGACCCCAGTGTGTGTCGTCAGGCCAGTAGAGGAGCTCTGAATTTTCCGATACATGCGTCATAAATGGTGTGAGGATATCTACCGTACGTATGCCCTTACGTCGTAATTGTTGCGTGAGTTCTTGTAGTGGGTCTAATGCATAGTTCGCCTGAAGTTCTTCTGGAAGAAGGTGGTTGTAGACGTGTACCTTATCTGGAATTGGTATGAACAGTAGTTCTATGTTGTGCAACTTCAGACAGTCAGCAGTCTTGGTAATAGCTTTCTGTACGTCATCTAAATTTCTCTGCTTACTATCTTCATGGCTAATGCGGATTCCTTTTTTGAGGAAGATAAACTTCGATGGGCTTGCGGCAAGCTCGACGTGGGGTGAGGCAGGTTTTTTTGCTACAGAGAAATATGTTTCGTTGTAGATTTTCTGTCCCAACTTTTTCACAACAGAAGTACGAGCGTAGGTTGTTGGTTCTAGGAGGATCTTTTTGATGATAATCAGCATTTTTTGTTTAGATGTTTTAGTTTCTGACTCACTTGGACACTCCATACCAAGCAGTGTCTGTATTTCTGCATTACTTCCAGTTAAGTTTCGTTCAACAACACCCCATATAACTGTTGCAGGAACCTCATCGGGGATAGCGCGAAGCAGTTGCGACATGTTTCCTGGTGCATAGACATAGATAGGAGTCTTAAGCTCTCTCGCAAGCACTGTGCCCGGTGCATGTTCGTCACTATTTCCAGCCCCCGTCATAAAGGACTGTCCTATGAGAACGGTTGCATCTTCCCTAGTAGTTTCACTATTGCGCATCCCGTTGCTGTCTACGGTGAATGTGATATCTCGTGGCACTTTGTAGGTCGAAACATTCATCATGTTACTCAGGTCACCATGTGCATTATGTACGGTGAAAGAGAGGTTCCTTCTGGGCAGCCCATGTTGTCCTCGTACGTATTCCCATGCTCTGAAATAGAGGTTCTCTGTAGGAAGCACGACAGGTGCTAGTCGGTCTGTGCCAATCAGCAATAGCCATAATCCGCCTACAATCAGTATGAAGAGCCTTTCTGGATGGTTACGTAGCTGCATTAGAACTGGAAGTAGAGGAAGGGAGAGGACTCGTTACCGGCTATCATGATAAGAGATGCTATGAAGAGCAGGCTGCATGTAATGGCAGATTTCAAAGATACTTTTTGGAAGATATGCGGATAACGAGGTTCGATAATTGTGATGATTCCTACGATGATGACGGTTGTGATGCCAAAGGTTTCTATTACTCCTGAGTTTCCAGAAAAGAGTGAGCCGTAGTACTGCAATGCGTCGTCAAAGGACGGGGACCTAAACAGTACCCAACCCATTGTGACGAGGAAGAATGTCATCAGTATCTGTAGAGCTTTTGGAATGGAAGACCGAACAGTCGCAGTCAGTCTTTCGATGATAAGTAACACGCCGTAATACACACCCCACAATACAAACGTCCAACTAGCACCGTGCCAGAGCCCCGCAAGGAACATGGTGATGAGTAGGTTTATTAGTGTTCTCTTGATACCTTTTTTACTTCCTCCAAGTGGGATGTATACGTAGTCCCGGAACCAGTTTCCAAGGGTGATGTGCCACCTGCGCCAGAAGTCTCCGATGCTAATCGATAGATATGGATAACGGAAGTTTTCCGGGAAGGTGAAGCCAAAGAGTAGCCCGAGCCCGATTGCCATATCACTGTACCCTGAGAAGTCGTAATAGATCTGGAAGGCGTATGCCAGAATTCCAATCCATGCAGCACCTGTTCCAATATCTTGCATAGCGAATGCATTGTCTGCGATGAGGCCACAGGTATCTGCGATGAGAATTTTTTTCGAGAGTCCTATGATGAAGCGTTGTAGTCCCCGTGCAAATTTGTCGGATGTATGTGTACGAGCAATAAGCTGGTCGGCGAGTTCTTTGTATCGAATAATCGGACCTGCAACAAGTTGAGGGAAGAGAGAAACGTAACATGCAAAATCAAAAAAGTTCTGAGCAGGTGTTATCTTTTTCCTATACATGTCTATGCTGTAGCTCATACTTTGGAATGTGTAAAAAGAGATTCCAACCGGTAGCACAATGTTCCACGTTGGAAGCCAAGCGGCACTTGCAAGAGCATTTATAGTTTCACTGAGCAGGCCAAAGTATTTGAAGAACCCAAGTAAAGACAGATTGATGCAGAGCGAGCAGAGGAGAAGTATCTTCCTGCGAGCATCATTCTGGGATTGAAATATATACTTTCCAGCGAGGTAGTCCACTGTTGTCGATGTCAGCATAAGGAGGCAAAACCACACATTCCACCATCCATAAAAGACATAGTTTGCCGCTAGGAGTATTGGAGTGCGCTTTGCTGGAAAGCATCCATATAGCAGTAAAACCACTGGAAGGAACCACAGAAGGAAGATGGTGTCATTAAATAGCATCTATGGAAATATATAGGGTAAAGAATGGTTTGGATAGCATCATCTCTTTATGATATGTCCAATGACCAAAATCGCAATCATTGCCGGTGCAGGACCTGCAGGTCTTACTGCAGCGTACGAGCTCTTAAAGCGAACGGATATCACTCCTATCGTCTATGAGGCAACGGATGCTATAGGAGGAATTGCACAGACGTATAACTACAAAGGGAACCGTATTGATATCGGAGGTCACCGCTTCTTTAGTAAGAGTGAGCGTGTGATGGATTGGTGGTTCAATATTATGCCTGTTCAAGGACATCCTGCAGCAGACACAGAAGAGAAGAAGCACGAGATTGATTACGTAGTTGAGTCTGTTATGGAGTATTTGTGTAGTGGAGAGAAGAAGACAGTGAAGGCCCCGGATCCAGAAAAAGAAGATAATGTCATGCTGCATCGGCCGCGTATTTCACGCATCTACTTTAAGCGGAACTTCTTTCCATATCCGATTGGTATCACGCTTCATATCGCATGGAGAATGGGACTTGTGAACACGACGCTTATTGGCTTTAGTTACATCTGGGCTCAGATCCGTCCACATAAAGACGAGACGTACCTAGATGCATTTATGATTAATCGATTTGGAATGCGTTTGTATAAAACATTCTTCGAAGACTACACAGAAAAGGTATGGGGTGTTCCATGTGGGGAGATCAAAGCTGACTGGGGTGCACAGCGTATAAAAGGGCTATCGCTTCGACGTGCTGTTTCTCATGCACTA
>JABJGX010000089.1 GCA_018662075.1 Candidatus Peregrinibacteria bacterium
AAATTGTTCAGTAAGTCTTCCTGCAATGAGCCCAACAATACCGTGAGGGTACTCTGTGCTAACACTCACAAGTGCCTCTGGTATATCGCGGTCTGTAAATTGCTCTGCAGCATGTTCTAGAAGATCTTTTGTTATATCCTTTCGTTCTTCATTGAGTGTATCGATTGCATCGAGTGCATCTCCTCCATCAAGCACTGCATGCAATGCGGTATCAGCCGCCCCCATTCGTCCTGCGGCATTGATGCGCGGTGCAACGCGAAAGGCAATGTCACTACTTTTAAATACCATATCTTTTTGACGACAGCGATCACGAAGTATTGCGAGTGGTCCACTAGGAATCTTTTCTAGCGCGGCAAGTCCCAATTCTGTCATTGCCCTATTCATTCCTCTTAGCGGAACAAGGTCTGCAACAGTGCCCATCATTGCAAGGGCTAAGTCTTCGTACATGTCATCCCACTCTCCTCCTTCAAGTGCTTGTACCAATGAGAATGCAACACCACTTCCCGATGGATGAGGAAGAGGGTGCGTGCTCAAAGCAGGATGGATAATGGCATATGCCGGTGGCATAGTATCCAGCACATTATGATGATCGGTTACGATAGTATCGATGCCAGCATCTTTCAATTCTTGTATTTCTTTTACAGAAGTAACACCCGTATCTGCAGTAATAAGAAGAGAGATCTTCGCCTCTATGCACTCTTTCACAATGCCGCTGTGTAGACCGTAACCATCCTTTACCCTATGAGGCAAACGTACGAAGGGCGTAACACCCTTACGACGGAAGTAGCGGACGATTTGGGCTACTGCCACGACGCCATCGCAGTCATAATCTCCAAAGATACCGATACCCTCGTTATCTTCAACGGCTTTATGAATTCTGCTGGTTGCTTTTTCAATATCTGTAAAAACAGAAGGCGATACAAGCTCCGGTGCGACATCTGGGTTAATGCCACGCTCTGCAAGCATGCGCGCAAGGATGTGCGACGTATTCATAGCCTGGGTTGCACTTGGTAGAATCCAACGTTTCTGTGTAAGTGATAGCATGAAACAAGTATAAGGGAATTCCCTTAATACATAATACTTATCCCTTAATACTTTTTACGCCTCTATAACCGCTGTCACATTCTTCGTTCGACGGATAATACACACCACAGCTCCCATAAGAGCCATCAGAGACAGAACTGTTCCAGCTCCTGTTGGAGCAAGGTCGTCTGCAGATGAATGAAGCATCTGTGATTGAAATTGTGATACTACTTGGTTCTGGTTTACACGTCCGAGAAGTCGCATTGTTCGTTGCAGTTCAAGGCTTGCACTATCAAGACCTCCACCTTGCGTTGGTGCAGCACCAAACATTGGCTGTCCATAGAATCCATTAATCGGTACGGCCATATATCCTGCAGGCATAATTGGCTGCTCAGGAGCAGCTGCCTGTAGTGGCTCGACGTATTCTGGCTCTGGATGTTGCAATGAAAATGCACGCTCTTGTTCTCGTTCACGTCGAGCACTAGACTCCTCTGTCTGTAGAGCATTACGCCCCTGTGCCTCACGTGCACTTGGTGGCATGAATAAATCACGATTCAGTAGCACATCTTCAGGGCTCAAGTAGGCCATTGCACTCTGTGGAAGAGCGATTGCGATGAGTGCCGTTAGGAGTGTAATTTTTCGAATCATCATAATAGTATACAGGAAATTAGGTTTTTTCTCAACAATCATCTCCTCCATTAATCACACAAAGGTATACTTCGTGCTCATCAAGGATGCCATCACCATCACTATCCACAACACGTGGATTGTATTCACCATCACCTGGGTCGTAGACACCGTTAAGGTTCTTATCTTCTCCGCGAAGGTCTTGTCCTTTATTCACTTTACAAAGTCCATCACACAGTCCATCACGGTCTGTATCCCATTCACGTGGATTTGTTTCCCCTGCTTCGAATCGACCATTACGGTTTGCATCTTCGATACCATCGATAATACCGTCACCATCGCTATCACGCTTTGTGGGATGAGTCATCGCACGGAATACTTCTAGTCCGTCCGCTACTCCATCTGCATCACTGTCTGCGTTGTCTGGCGACGAACCATACGCACGCTCGAGTGCAGAGTTCAAAGAATCACCGTCCACATCTGTACCAATTGGTAGTGATTTTTCTGTCATGATGTAACAGGTTGTACCACCTTCGAATACCTCTTTCTGATGCCGAATACGCGACTTCACCTCTGGCTGAGCTTCATTGAGATCTGCAGCAGTTAGGTGCTTAAATACAGAGAATGTACGCCTTCGTTGTTGTACAAGAACCTGCCTTCGTGCCTCTCTTTCTGCCTCACTAAGGAAGAGGTCTCCAGGGAATCCATTACGATTTCGGACCGTGTTGTCCTGGTTCTCATGTGGGAAACAGTATCCCCAATACCGTACAGTATCTCCTTTACGACTGAGAAGTACACGACGTGTAATACGTGTTACCTCTTCAGGGATATGAATAATAACGTTAGTATTTTGTGGAATAGTTGTTCCAGACATAATCGCTTTCGCATCTATTGTGACCCATTTCGTTTCCTGCTGTTGCATCTGACTTGGAAGAAGTCGTCCTTCAAGGTGCTCTCCACCATCCTTGGAAAAACCATACACAACAAACACTAGTGACATCGCACCAAGAGCCAGAGTTGCATGCTGTAGGGCCTTTCGAGACGCAGAAGAACTAAATGGATTCATCGAATTATTATAGCATAAAAGCAATAAAATTACCATATTTACCCCCTAACCCTGGATTAAAACCCGTATTTCGCGCTATTGTGTCGCTCACATACTTCGATACTCTCAGCATAAATGTCTAAAGACTATTATTCCACTCTCGGCGTAGCTCGTGATGCTTCTGAAACCGAAATTAAGAAGGCATATAGGGATATGAGCAAAAAGTGGCATCCTGATAAACATAAAGGGGAGAAGAAGGCTGAAGATAAGTTCAAAGAGATCAACGAAGCATACGAAGTCATTGGAAACGCCAAAAGAAAGCAACAATACGACCAATTTGGATCAACTGGCGGACCAAGTGGAGGAGGAGCAGGCGGGTTCGATTTCTCTGGTTTCCAGCAGAATGATATGGGAGATCTCGGCGACATGTTTAGTAGCTTCTTTGGAGGTCAAGGAGGACAGCAGGGACGCAGGGGGCGAAATAGTAACCGCGGACGTGATATTCAAGTCCGCATCACGATCGACTTCATAGACGTCGTCAAAGGTGCCCAAAAAGTCATCGCCATTGAAAAGTTTATCATCTGTGCAGATTGTAGTGGTTCAGGGGCTGCAGATAACGGAAAGCTTGTCACGTGTACAGACTGCAACGGAACAGGACAAGTAACACACACAGCACAGTCTTTCTTCGGAACCATTCAGCAGGCGGTCGTTTGCGGCAAGTGCCAAGGGTCTGGTCAGGTGCCAGAAAAGCCATGCACAAAATGTAAGGGGGAAGGACGAAAAAGAGAAAAAGCAGAGATCACGGTCGATGTTCCAGCCGGTATTCACGATGGGCAAACACTCCGTATGCAGGGACAAGGAGATGCCGGAAAAAATGGTGATGCATCCGGAGAATTGTATGTACAGATTCAGGTAAAGAATGACCCAAGTTTTGTACGGGATAACGATGACATTCGTTCAGAGATAAATGTATCTGTACTCGACGCAGTTCTTGGAACAGAAGTAAAAGTGAACACAGTGCACGGAGAAGTAACGCTAAAAATTCCAGCAGGAACGCAGCCGAATCAAGTACTCAGGCTTAAGGGAAAAGGACTTCCTGTCCTCAGTTCCGCGCGCACTGGCGACCATTATGTCACCGTAAAAATAGAGGTACCGAAAAAACTATCGAAGCAAGAGAAGAAGCTTTATGAGGAGTTACAAACGCATCTTCGCTAGCCGACCTCTCCCCCGACCCCTCTCCTTCCCACGCCACCTGCCCACCCAGGAGAGGGGAGCTCTGTTATGATAGAATGATTTCCTATGTCTGTTTCTGACCACAAGATTCGGTTTGCAAAAAAATTACGAAAGAACATGACTGAA
>JABJGX010000059.1 GCA_018662075.1 Candidatus Peregrinibacteria bacterium
AACAGAGCAGAAGCAGCGACGATCTTCTTTCGTCTAATGGACAAGATAGAAGAGAGTGAGATGAGGAGTATTTAACAAATATTTATCATTGTTCCTTGAAGTTAAAGAACAGACTTTTTATCTTATATAAGCTAAAAAGTCTTATTCACTATTTTAGGGTGTGGATATGCATCTATCAAGATTGGCTCTGCAAAGCCGATACTTAGGTACTGTTTATTTCCCATATTCCTATGGACAACACATCACCTATCTCAGAAGAAGAGCGCCAAGAGTCACTTCGCCAAAAGGGGCATAAAAAGAACCTCCAAATGGTAGAAGAAGCAAAAAATAATGCAATCAAAACTAGCATTGCTGACCGAATCCGATTCACAGGATCGATGGCACACATGGCTCTGACTGACTTTGTAGACGAGCTTAAGCCTAAAGTTAAGAAGCGAAATGTTACGCATAACTTTAATAGCTTCCCAGCACAGGTAGAGTATTTAGAACAAATCGTTCTCATGTCGGCAGCCCCTGTAGATGTTATGACAGATGACTTTAGCGAAAATCTTGATCAATGGAATATAGATTCCAGTCAAAGCAATGCAGATATTCATATAGAGAATGGCGAGCTCGTCGCTGCAAACCTAGGGGCCATAGTTACAAAAGAAGATTTCCGTGGAACATCTGAAGCTCCTATTACGGTCTCTGGAACATGGAAACCAATTCGGGATGACGCCAGTAATACGCACAGTATGACATTACGACTTCGTAATAATGGTGATGCAAATGACTACAGAGGCCAAAATGGCGTATACCTCGTTGCGTATACAAATAACGATGTCTTTATCGGACAATGGAAAGACGGCGTGCATACAAAACTTGCAGAAGATTCATCTCGGGTTTTAAATCTCGGAAAAACGTATAACTTTTCGGTGACAGATAACGGCAGTGAAGTCACGGCTGTTATTACTGATGACCAAGGAGTTGAAGTGATCAACCTGACAGGAGCTTCTGCTGCAGGTACTGATGCAGGAGACAAGATTGTACTGCAAGCACGGGAACGAGGAATGAGTCGTTTTGATGACATTCGTATTAGCACACCTGGCAAAGAAGAGGTTGTTGTAGAGAGTGTTGATGAGAAAGCTGCAGCTATCGATGCAGTATTTTCAGATCCTATTGCTGTTGCAGAGATTGTTGGCCCACAACAAGCAACCTATCCCGATACTCCAGAAGGTCGCCTGCAAGCACTTGCAGCAAGGCAGGCTGGTTACCAAGAGCAGATCAATGTTCTTAGCCTCCAGAAGGCAGATATTGAAACACTTATAGTACGACAGCAAAACATTATCGCAGATGCTCAAGCAAGTGTATCAAGTGCCCTTGAAACTATTAAAAGGTTTACAGAACAAGGTGATCCTGAAAATATGAGAGTAACACCAAGTATTAATGTTCAAGCACGACGCTTTAAATACTTCTTCAAACTGAATTACACAGATATGCCAGAAGGTTATAGCCTGAAAATTGGTAATGATACCACTACAATTCCAGAGGGTGGTGGCAGCATGAACATAACACACTTACCAAGACCTGGTGGAAATGTGCGTTACACACTTAGTCTTGTTGATAATAATGGGGAGAAAGTATCAAATATTGGTGTTGTTAGTATTTATCAAGGCAAGATTAGCCGAGGAGGCACAACAAACTTCACATCTCACCTTTCTAAACTCTCTTACATTCCAAATTCAGATGATGGAAGTCTTGTAACTACAGAGCAAAAATCTGATGCTGACCTAGCGGTTGCCACAGATAGTGCTGCAATACAGAATGCTGAAACAGAAATTCTACGTCTTCAGCCAGAACTCGACAGTATTCAAAATCAAATCGACACCCTAGAAAGAGACAAGATCCCCTACTCTGCACTTCATGTTAAGCCAAGTACAGATGCGGGTGTCTTTGATGTTCACTACATGAGCAATCGCAGCTCAACATACTTTGAAGTATTCAAACAAGGAACCCCTGGAACATCGTATACACAATTAATAGAGCATCCTGCAGGTGAAATGGATGGTAGCACTAGCTTTAATATGCGACGTGCCCAAGAAGGAAGAGGTCATGGCGATGTACGCATTGTCATGTACACCGATGCGAGTAAGACAGAACGATTGGACGAGTTTACTGGCCACTTTAATAGTAGAGGAGGACTGGTCTCTGGAGAAACCAATGCAGTATGGGGAGAGCTCGAAACTGGCCGTATTGTCGAAAATCCTATCGAGCCACAAATGTCTATTCAGAAGATCACGGGGCCAAACATTCTTGTGCAGTACCAAACTCCTCATGATGGAGCACGACTTGTACTCGAAGGTGGTGGCCACTTTGCAACAAAGACTCTCACTCACGAGGGTGGGGAAGATTTTGAATCCACTATGCTGACGTTTAATTCCAGTAATAGAGAGTGGAACTACAGACTTCAACTCTTTGAGAATCGTAATAATACCGTTGTAGCCGAGTACAGCTTCCACTGGGATCCAGCGAGCAAGCAGCTGACACTCAATGGTGAAAATACTCCTATAGAGGTAGAAGCTGATAGTGAGAACGAGGTAAAGCGAGACGTCATGCAGAATATTTTTGATACGCAAACTGGCATTACAACCATCGACGTTAGTTACGCTAGCCTTCGCCAAGTACAAGGAACACATATGTACGAGGCATCGTCTTTCTTCATCAACCCAGATGATGCAGGTACCTACATCAATAACTCCGCTCTTAAGGGCCACCCAGATGCCAATGGTACATTTATGCAACTGCTTGATTCTTATGAAGGAGCCCTCGAAGAAATGCTACAAGATGCAGCAAAAATTAAAGTTGCTGCCATGAAGGGCGACTCTCAAGTAGATGCAGAGGAATACCTCCGCTGGAACCATCACCGTATTTCTATTCTTCGACATCTCCGAGAACTCGAAGGAGACTTTGGCGTCAAACTCCCAACTGTTGAAGCCATTCGTGATGAAGGAATCCGTATCTTTGAAGCCAACACTGATGATTTTAAGACTCAGCAGATTAAAAATGTGAGTATGAGACATAGGGAAGAGCGTAAGGCTGATCAGAAAGAAGAGACTGGAGGTGGAGGGCAATTGGTTGGAGGAGATGAAGAAGAAACTCTGATTGCAGGTGATACTAGTTCCTATGGTGGTGGCTTTAACGGTGTTGATGTTGATGGTCAGAGGTTGGTGTTTGGGGAGGACCTAAATAAAGGGCTCACTAATATTGATGCTTCAATTCTTACATTTGATAAAACAGGCACCACTGAAGTGCTACAAGGCTCTGAGAATACATTAGTAATGTTAATTCATGGAGCAAGCACTGTTCCCGGTGAAGAGGGTAAAGAGGAAGAAGGAATGAATCAACTTGCAAACTCTATGAGTAATGCTGCCCATCTTATAAGTGTACGTTCAGGAAATCGACTTGGTGCAAATGGAGATGACTTTAATCATGAAGTAGCCCTGTCTGAAATAAAGCTAGTGATAAATGAATACACTCAGGCACATTCTAATATTGATTCTATTATAATTGCAGGATATAGCTGGGGTGGTGGTGCAACCTATGAAATTGCTGATTGGATTACGAATGATACCGAAGCTCCAGAATTAACAATACAAGCAACTGCTTATATTGATGCAATTACGCATGGGGGGCGAGGTAGTCAGGCATTACCCCCTCCAGGCACTCTGTCTCATGGAAACTGGTTTCAAACTGCTGATTTTCTACTACATGGAATGTCAACAATTGGAATAGATGAATTAAAAATATATACTCAACAACAAATAGCCTTTGCCTTGGAAGGCAAAAATATTGATCACTATAATATAGATGAAAAAGTGTATCCTGATGTAGCAGCATTTATTACTACTACCCTTAATAATGAAGAAAGTTAAGTTGATCCTGACTAGGAAAAGATTAATTATCGGTATGAGCTTACTAGGGTTAATTATGGGAATTTTAGGAACTACAGAAACTTCCCGCGCGCTAGAATATTTTTATTGGTACTCAGGAACGATAATATTTGAAGCAATGTTTCACCTGCATCCTATAATTCTATTGCCAATAGTATATGGGCTACTTACTTTTCTGCTAACTCATGAGAAAAAGGAGGCTCGATATTTAACTATTATTGTAATAACAGGCATTGCAATTATAAATTATCAATTTTTAAGAGATTTTACGTAATCAAAATGAAATTTCTTATTACTCTACTCCTCCTAACAATAACCACGACTGCTCACGCAGAGAAGCCGTCGCGTAGAACGCTTATACAAAAAGGAGAGCAGAACATAGAAACACTCAGAGACCAGTACCTAGAGAATTTTAAAGCAGGAAAAAATACAACTTACAAACAGCGAGTCCTTCCTCAGCTTGGTTACTCTGTAGAATATCCGGAGGACTGGGCCTTTAGTTTATTTGAGAGCACTGCATCTAAATATGGACAGTACTATTCATCCGATGGAGACATCGCAAGTATGTCTTATACCCATGGATCAAATAAGAATTATATATTTATCTATTCAAAGAAGTTCCCGGTAACGGCCACTATGGAAATGGTACAAGAGGAATGGGCAGACATTCAGAGGCAGCCAGACCACGATGATGTATACGAATCCTCTCACCTCTCATTTATAAGAGAGATGGATAATATCACTACAGATATAATTTCGTTTAAAGGAAAGCCAGCTCTTCAGGTGGAATACACGTTTAACAACTGGAGCAAGTTCTGGAAGAATCATTCTATTATGTTTCCGAGGGGAAATCGAATTTACATCATCAATTATCGCGAAGAGCGTGATGCCACTAAGTCTTTCTATGACGAGTTCCTTGCAGTGCTCGACTCATTTACATTCCTCAAGGCAGAGCCACAGTTTGATACTGCAACTACCCAAAGCAATAAAGGCTTTAAAGACCTCCCCTCTTCTCATCAAAACCGAAAAGCGATAGAGAGGCTAGAAGAACTAAAAATCCTTAATGGATACGATGATGGATCCATCAAACCAGACAACACTATTAACCGTGCAGAATTCATTAAGATTATGACCTCTCCCCCACTTATTGATGCGAGTGAAGCAAATATCTGTAATACCGATAACGTCTTCTTAGACACGCCTTCAAATGCCTGGTTTACCCCTCATGTCTGCGTAGCGAAGAAGCGTGGGATGATTGGCGGTTATCCAGACGGGACATTCCGACCAGAGCAAGAGATCAGCTTTGTTGAAGCTGCGAAGATCATCTCTGCATTCTATTCCGATTCAGCTATTGGCTCCGATGATGTATGGCCTGCCGACCGTAGCCTTGGCGAAGGTTGGTATAAGCCCTTCGTTCGATTCTTAGAATCCAAAAGAGCAATCCCATTGTCTATTCGCAAACTCTCTTCTTCAATTACTAGAGGTGAGATGTCTGAAATGATCTATCGTCTGCAGGATAATGTCCTTGGTGAAGCGCGTGGGCTGGAGGATTTGGAATAAAAAAACCCCGCCAACGTGTGACGGGGTCGATCGTACGATCTTGGAACTTAGTTACCAGTGCACAGCATGTAAATGGAGATAAGACCGAGTCCGATTCCCCACCACTGGATGACTGCAAGCTGCTCTTTGAAAAAAAAGAAGCTCACAAGGACAGCACCGAGTGCAATCGTCACATTGACGAAGACTCCTACCTGTGCGAGAGACCATTCTTTGTTAAGCCATGCAAAGATTGCATAACCCACCATGACAAGAATGGCTCCATAGACCAGTGACTGTTTCGAGCCGGTCTTCGCCCAATTTGCTGCAAATGCATCACAGATAATGAACATGAGTGCACACAACAATGCTAACAAGACCTGCATTTTGGCCTCCTTTCTATAAAATAGCTGATTTGGTAAAGATCGTATATATATTATGAACTTTTTTATAAATAATGCAAGTTTTCTGTGATCCTTAAGGGAATATATTTAAATATATAAAATTTAGTCTTCTTCTGAATAAATTAATTGTTCATAATAGAGATATTTACCTCAAATGTTGGAAATATCGTCAATTATGCTTCTAACATTCTAAGAATAGATATTTATGCCTATTGGGCCTATAAGGCATTCTAAATTGATATTTTAGCACTCGACTGAATAACATTTGCATTCAAGGCGAAAGTATATTATAACATATAAACACAAATTCATCTTTGACGCAGTGATGCCCAAAGAGGAAAATGCACAATTACTAACCTTCAATGTCATGAACCCAAAGCATTTCAGCCTAGAGCACGAGATATTCATCCTAGATGCATACCTCGAAAAACCACTAGACCCATCAAAGATGGAGTCTTGGACTCGTGGACTTATTGATGCCTTACTTGCAACACTTCGCATGGAAGAGCTTGGACCATTGCAGATCTTCCCAGCAACAGACCTACGTGCACCGGGATGGTCTTTCATTCAGCCTATTACAACTAGCCACATTGCTGGTCACTACTTTGAAAAGCCAGGTAAGCACCCACATATCAGACTCGATATGTATAGTTGTGAGTCTGTTAACTGGAAGAAGCTTGTAGAAGTCCTTGATGAACACCTTGGTATGGGACTTTGGCGTGCAACGTTTATCGACCGTCAGATTGATGAAAAGAAGCGTGCTGCTATGCATATCTCTGGTGAAGGAAGCTCTGTACTAGATGAACTTGATCTTCTAGATCATGAAAACCATCTCATTTCGGCTAAGTCTATTGCAAAGAAGGTAAAGCAAGGAATGACAATGAATGCTTCAAGCGATGCAATGAAGGCTAATTAAAAATCATTGCGACTAGGCCTTTTGAATGTTAAAACTTAGATTGTGTAGACCTGTACACATTTCATAATCAAATTTTACTGCAACTTTATCACCAGCAGAAACTGTTATGTCCTCAATAGGCATAATTAAAGGCATCGCATATGCTGGTGTTTCGCCTAATTCTGATCCATCAGGAAACTTTGAATTATTGCTAAATCTTAAACCATTTACTATTCCATCACTTAGGATATCTAATGTTATCTCTCTGCTAATATAAGTATTTTGAATTGGAGTTGTAAAATCTGCACTGTAATACATATGCTTATCTGATCTCTGGATTGGATCACTCCTTCCACTTTCATCAGAATACCCATATTCATATTGAACAGCTTTAATTCTAACCCCATAAAATTCCTCATCTGTTTGTACTAGATCTATATAATTATCCATTACTGATGGAATAATTTTTGTATCAGAATGGCAATACCTTAGAATGTTATTCATAACAGGAACCTGTAGCTCATCCAGAAGGCAGGTTGCTATCATTTCACATATGACAACATCAACTTTCTCAGGTAACTCCACCTTGGTAGCATCTGCTTTTATCAATTCCATTTTCCCCTCCAGGTTATTTAACTTAATTGTTTTTTCTAGAGTAGAACACAGGTCCATATCAGCTTCTACTGAGTATACTTTTTTCGCACCAGCCTGGATAGCGTATAATGACATAACACCGCTTCCGGTACCTAAATCTACTACCACATCTCCTTTTTTTACTACTTTTTTTATTATGTCGCTAAAAAATACTGTCCTCTTTTTATCAATTAAACATTGGAATACCATGTCTGTGCCACCCCAATATTTTTTATCATCCATAACCCATATTTAAATAATAAATTACTGTAACAATTGTACACATGGTTAGCAATTCTACAATAAATAATTACTCAAATTATACTTACCCCAAAGGTACTTCTACAAAGAATGATGTCCCTTTTCCTTCATCACTTTCAAAGTGAATTTTACCACCCTGTGCTTCCACAGCACCTTTAGCCGCATATAATCCGAATCCATTTCCATCAACTTTTTGCACATTACTGGCTCGGAAGAGCTTTCCAAAAATTTGACCTTGGTCTTTCTTTGGAATCCCACAACCATTGTCTTTTACAAAATACTTCAATGTATTCCCTTTTACTGATACATGGAATTCTACCTTTCCATGTTTTTCATCTGAGTACTTAACAGCATTACTTAATAGGTTTTCTAGGGTCATTCTCATCAAACGCTTATCAAGCATTCCTACTGGAAGATCCTCTGGAATATCTACATCAAGAGTAATCTTTCTTTCCTCTGCCTTCGGATTTATGACATCAAGAATATCTTGGAAGAATTCATTAAGATTCAACTCAGATTTATCAACTTTCATGCGACCTAATTGGATGCGCGATACATCAAGAATCATACTAACCAAATCTGACAAATTAGTCATTACAGATTGTACTGTAGTAATATGGTCTTTCTGTTCTTTGCTTAGATCACCCACGTCCCCATCTAACAACATTTCCATGTACCATTTTGCTGAAGATACAGGAGTAGCCAGTTGGTGGCTCACGATACTAAGAAGATCATCTTTCTGCCTATCGAGCTCGTGCATTACCTCTACCCTACTCCCCCAAATTCGAACAAGTGCCACAGTTTGCACGGTAAGCATAAGCAAAAGAATGGCTGCCAATATAGAAAATGGAATTAGTGTTGCATTAATTAATGCAGTGAAATCTTTCACCTCTACATCAATTGCTAACAATGCTACTACTTCACCATTATGAGAAATAGGAGCATATCCTGAAAGGAATGTTCCCCACTTATCTGTATATAATTCATATGCAGCAATAGGACCATCAAATGCTTTGCTGATAATCTCTACAGAATCACTAACATCGTACTCTTCACCAGGAAGAGGTGGATACTCTATCTCATCCATTTTCCCATTTTCATCCCAGTCTACAGGGATTGCTGTATCTGCATCTGTTGTAAATTTCATCATGGCTTCATCATCTGTTGGCTCAAGAATATAGATATATGTTAAATTCTGATTACTCTCTCTAATCTTTTTCATCTGATTAGTCACCTTTACTATTGGATGATTCCAGACAAAAGGGTTTTTAGATAATTTCTGCAAATAATTAGAATGCTCTAAGGAGATAGTTGCCTCTTCAAGGAATGGTGATATTTGCTTTGCCAAACTATCCTCATCTCTAATAATTGCAGCTACATCTTCACCATCAATTTGCAACACTGCTGTCGCTACAATTGCAGTAATTCTTTCCCTAAGTCTTTCGTGTAATATTTCTTGTGTTTGTTGATATACCATAAATACAAATCCTACTGATACTGCAGCAGCGATAATCAGTGGGATGTAACTTACATCCAGGAACCAAATTTTCCTTTTCTGAGTCTGTGGTTGTATTTCTTTTTTCATTTCTCTTTATTATATCATTTTTCCCCTCCTTTTACAATATTAATGCTGAATGGCGGGCTTTTGATGCAGGAGAAATAGTTTTAGGATCAGTAAAAGTACAAATATACTCAGGAACCAAATATATGGCTTAAACCTACTATTTACCTCTTGATAGACGTCTGAAACATCCATATCTACACCTAGGATGGCAATTCCTACACCACTCTTATTAAATACAGGAGCGCTGGCAGATAGGTATGTCCCCCATTTATCTGTTGTAAATTTGCCATCTGACAATGCTACGACTAATAATCTTTCCATTTCGTCATACTGAGCTAACTGATTTGCATCATAACTTGTTCCTGGAGGCAGGACTTCTATAGCATCCGGATCATCAGGATCCTCTGGTAAAAAGTAATTTGAGTCTGCATCTGCTACAAATTCAAACATTTCTGGGTCCGCTGTCGGGCGCATGATGTATGAATAGAGAATGTCTGTATTACTATTTCTTATTTCATTTAGTTTGCTAAATAGATTTTGATACTGCGGCCTTCTCATGTCCTCTTCAGTATGCACAACTTCTAGATCCTTATAGCTGATCTCAGGTGCTGCAGTAGCAACGATGGAAACTAACCTTTGTCCTATCTCTTCCTTCATAAGATTCAACGTATACTGATACATCCCGAAAGTAACTACTAAGGCAATTCCTGAGCATATACCAAGTGATACCAAAACCTTTCTTGTCCTAGAAAGATGAAGCAATGCCTTAAGTAAGGCATTGTGGAATACTGCTAGGCGTACGAAAATAAGCAATGCAAAGAATCCGAGAAAGTAGTGAATAGGGCTAAAAGTTCCTAGTGTTAGTTTTTGTACATCACTGGCGACCCTATCTATTCCAAGTACTGCAACTGTCACCCCCTGTGCATTTTTTATTGGTGCAAAGCCAGAGATAAATGTACCCCACTGGTCTATAAATGGTTCCGCATCTGCAGATGGTACCACCATACCAAGCGCTACTGCTGGAATCTCTGATACATCATATGGCATACCAGGAATAGGGATCTCATCTTCTTCTCCAATAATGCCGTCCTTATTAAAATCAATTTTTTTATCTATATCCAAACCATAAGAATCGGCAACAAGCTCGAACATACCATCCTCGGCAGTAGGCCTAATAATATATACATACTCAATTGCGTGATTCTCTGTACGGATACTATCTAATGTTTTTACAACAGAGGTATATACCTCCTTATTCATATCAGCCTCTACATGAAGATTGTCTATATCTTGGGATTTCAACTCGCCTGCAGCTGTAGCCGCAATAGCCTTCACCTGCTCTCTGACACGTTGAGTATTTAAATATGTAGCATTATTATAAATTGCGATTGTAATACCTAATGCCAATACAGAGCACACTCCTGCGGAGATCAGTGCCTTCTTCGTCTGTGAAAGCTTCAGAACTTCTGATGCGAGCGACCTATGGAATGCAGCGAAACGAATGAATACAAATATAATAAAGAATGCTAACAGGTAGTAAATAGGACTAAATGTTTGCAGGGTAAGTTCGTCTAACATTACAGCTTTAATATCAACTGCCAGTACCGCTACTACATTACCCTTATCGTCAAAAATGGGTGCGTATCCTGACACCACCTTACCCCATTGATCTTCGTAAAAATCACTAACACTTAATCCCTCAAAACTACTAAATGCAGCATCAGGGGCATTTGGATAGTCTTGACCAGGCCACTGTAAATAGTCGGCACCATCTGGCTCTATTACACCATCCATATTTGCATCTACATCATTTGATATATCTTCGTCAAAATTTGCATAGGGATCCATCGATGCTGCATCTGCAATAAACTCTAATCGCTTTGGGTCTTTTTCGGATTTCCTAAATATATATACATAAATAATGTCACTATTAATGTCTTTGATATTTTTTAACTGACTCACAACTTTCTCCCATGCAGGCTTTCTATAGTCCTCCTCCTGTTGTAACTGACTCAGCTCATTTGTATCTATCTCTAAAGCAGCTGTCCTAGCAATGGCAACTACTCGATCTTGCATACGTTGAAAGTTCAGAGATTGATTATTCACATACATCCCCCATGTCATCAGAGCAGACAGCACGCCAAGTGCCCCAAAGGTAATTAAGCTCTTCTTACTCATAAAGAACTCTCTTAACCCAGAGAAGACCCTTGTCTCCAAATCAGGCTCTTGTGGAGGACGGCTCTCTACAGCTGCTGCACACTCCTCATCATCATTACACTCAGCCTGATACCACAGCATTTCGAACATATGTCTCTGGCTATCTGCCATTGCAGGATAATTAATGAAGCTCGCTTTCTGGTTAGGGATATCGAAACAGGCAACCGTGTCACCAACAATGAATTCTTCAAACGTTACCGGGAACTGTTCTACTGCGACCAAGCGAGAGTCACGATACTCAAAGATGTCTCTACTTTGATACCGACGACCAAGTGGAACGTCCTGTCCGATGGACCTCATGAAAACCTTATTCCTTCTGCGCTCCCTAAAGAGGTTTACGCGGAACTCACACAGAGGGTCATCCTCTTCCCTCATCAGGGCCGGAACAAAGTGAAGCCATTCGGCTGATTTCATTTCAAGAAGTTTTGTAAACGCCTGCTCCAAACCTTTGAGCCCTTCGAAGTATTGCATCTCTGGCCTGTCCTTCTCGTGTTCGACCGTCGCAATAAAGGCATCGAAGTCTTGCTTCTTTCTGTGAAGAACATCCTTCTTCTGGTTCATGTCTTTTTCCATCCACTGCCGAATAGCATCTAGTGATGATAGTGTGCACTTCGGTGATCCATTAATGTTTTCTTTCACCACAATACTCTTGTCGCTTAGCTTCTTTGTTGCTTGGTCTAGAACCCCTGTGCTCTTCCCTGTTTTTGCTGCAAGCTCACGAAGAGTCATTGCCTCTCCTTCAAGTAATCGCTTAAGGACAAGCACCTCTGTTGCAGAGAAGCCTGCTTCAAGGAGATACGATTCAATGCTGGCGGGGAGACTGGTCATGCAACTATGCACTCTATAGTATTTCCATGAACTATAAAGCATGTTTAGCAAGCTTTACATTTCCGAGTTGCTCTTGTTTCGACAATTTCTGCAGTATAAGCCAATTCTTTCAGTTCTACTCTAATGTGGAACAGATGAAGAACTATCCTCATTGCTCCTAGATGTGCCATAATTCCTTTAATGAAGCGAATACTACAGCATATGGCCATAACCATGTACATCACAGCAACGATGTCTGGAATGATGTTTACGCTGTGTAGAGTGCATATGCCTGGTGTGCCTTATATCCTCTCTCACTGGAGCTATGGGATGTTGGCGCCCTTCCAGTCGTATCTTACCTATAACGAGGATTTGGTGGCCTTAGGGAGGCATTCTGGGGGCTTGTGGGAGGCTATAGAGATGGATAAGTACAGAACACACGGAAAGGGTGAAGAGTCGATAAAAATGTATCTACCAATGTATCGGTCACTCCCCGAAGAAGTGCTAAAAGAGAAGTACGAGGAATACGCAGAAAAACTGCGAACTCTTGAAATGAATCACGGAAATACGTGGGAGGAGATCGCACTAGAGATGCACACCTGGCCTCGGTCCCCTGGCGGATACGAATTTTTGCGTGTTCCAGTATTTACCACTGTTACAAAACTATGACACAGCTCTGGAACAACTTCTGGCTGAAAGAGGCACCACCACATGCACTTGCGATTGTTCGCATCTGCTTAGGTCTTTTCTTATTAGTGTATGCGAGTACGTATGCGCTGCACATCACTCTGCTGTTTTCCAATGAAGGACTAACACTTCCTCTGTACTTTGCAGCACCGTCACCAACAACTGCTTATTTGATGTATGCAGTTTCTATACTGATGCTTCTTGGTTTTACCGTTGGTGCGTACTTCAGGGTATGCGCAGTCGCATGCTTCTTTTTGGGTCTTTACTACTGGCAGCTACAACTGCATATGTTCCCCTCTTCGTATAACCGAATCCTCTGCTTCACACTTTTGGTCCTTATGTGTAGCGGTGCCAATAAAACATTCTCTTATGATACAAAGAGGACACTGGGATCGTGGACTGCATGGGAACCGACGAGTGTTCTTGCAGGGCGTCTTATATGCATGCAGATCAGCCTGACGTTTATTGGTGTAAGTTTACAAAAGTGGATGCTTCCTGCGTGGAGTACGGGAGAGATCTTGACCTATACATTTATCGGTCGATGGTCGACACTGCTATCAGGTGTGATTACTAGGCTAAATTTGCCTGTAGAATTTTATGATTTCGTTATTCTGACTGTCAAAGTACTCCAGCCACTTGCCGGTATCGGAGTGTGGATAGCCCGGTTTCGATTGGCATCGATACTCTTTATTCATAGTTTTTTGATTTTAGTTGCGCTACTTCTTGGAATTTGGTGGTTTATCTTTTTAATTCCAGCATGTATTTTATTCTTTCCACCAGAGAAGATTTACGCATACCTAAAAGAAAAACACGTCCTCTAATCTATTTTCAAATGCAAACCGAGATCCACTAAATACATTCATAGTATAATTTCTGATTCTGGCAGTTGTTTTTTTTGAAAAATACCGCATGATGCCGCCCATGATGACACTTACAGATATTCGGGAACAGTTGGAGCACCTAGACCTCCAAATTATTAAACTATTAGATGAGCGCACACATATTTGTGCTGGCCACAGCCTCAGTAGTGATGACAAACTCGATATTCTTTCTCTATGGCTTGAAGAAGCTGCAGACAAAGGTCTCGACGAAGTTCGCGTAGAGAAGATTGGCAAATTAGCCATTGCAATGTGTAGCAATACCTCTGAATAGGGCCCAATCCAACATTGCAGAACACAAAGGTGGGCACATTGTGACATTAGAAGATCCTATAGAGTTTGAGTTTAAAAGCGACAAAGGCCTTATTCGCCAAAGGCAGTTTGGTAGCGACTTTACGTCATTTCCGGAAGCACTGAAGCGCATTCTCCGCCAGGACCCAGATATTATTATGATTGGAGAAATGCGAGACCTCGAAACCATTGCCGCAGCTCTTACTATGGCAGAAACTGGTCACTTGGTATTTGCAACACTGCACACACCAAATGCTGTTCAGACTATCGACCGTATTGTGGATGTATTCCCTCCATATCAGCAGTCGCAGATCCGCACACAGCTATCACTTTCGCTTAAGGCGATTGTTGCACAGAGACTAATACCGTGTAGACATGGAGGACGCACGGCACACAGAGAAGTACTTATCAACAATACTGCTGTCAGTGACATCATTCGCGATGGACGGACTCAAGAACTGACATCTGTTATTCAGACAGGAAGAGATGCTGGAATGTGTACATTCCAGAAACATGCAAAAGAACTCTATAAGAATGACGAGATCGATAAAGAGACATACGAGTGGACGAAAGATCTGTAGCAAGAAACACTAAGAACCGATACTATCGTGTCATGAATTTGCAGGAAGCACATGACAGATCGGCGAAGCTTCGAGATGAGATCTGGAGGCTGAATAA
>JABJGX010000075.1 GCA_018662075.1 Candidatus Peregrinibacteria bacterium
CAATTTTCTTTTCTAAAAACCCACCATGTCAAAAGAAAGAGTTCTTGCCAGCCTCGATATCGGAAGTTCGAAAATTCGAACAGTAGTTGCTGTCGCCGATGGCGAAGACAGCCAGTCAGTTCCGAATGTTATCGGTGTTGGGCTTTCTCCTTCTTTGGGTATGCGCAAGGGGCATGTTATCGATGTTGAAGAACTGATTCATAATATTATTTCTTCACTCGAAGATGCAGAGCGCATGGCAGGAGTCCCTATTAATCATGTGTATGTCGGTATGTCTGGTTCTCATATAGAGGCATTCGATAGTAGGGGGGTGATTGCAGTATCTGGCTCTGAAATTACAATGGATGATGTTGCACGCGTTCTTGATGCAGCCCAAGCTGTGTCTATCCCCGCGAACCGACGTATCCTTCATATCGAACCAAAAGCATACGCAGTAGACGAGCAGCGTGGTATTAAAAATCCGGTTGGTATGACTGGTATCCGCCTAGAGGCTGATGCTCACATTATAACTGGTCATATTCAGCACGTGAAGAATCTCGAAAAGTGTGTAGACCAGGCAGGAGTCGACATCGATGATTTGGTTCCTTCTACTATAGGGGCTTCAGAAGCAGTGCTCACAAAGCGTCAAAAAGAACTGGGTGTTGTCGTGATCGATGTTGGAGCGGGATGTACAAGTCTTGCAGTCTTTGAAGAGGGAACAATTTTGCACAGCGTCTGTCTTCCTATCGGTGGAGAGAGTGTGACAAACGATATTGCTATCGGACTTCGTACATCTGTTGATACTGCAGAGAAGATCAAAATAGAATTTGGATCTGTTCTTCCAGAGGAGATCGCAGAGCGAGAAATGATTGACCTTTCAACAGTGAGCAAAATTGATACACAAACAGTGAGCAAGAGGTATATGGCAGAGATTATGCAAGCTCGGTACTTCGAGATCTTCTCCCTTGTTAATGAGGAACTCAAACGTATTGGCCGGGCCGGAATGCTTCCAGCTGGTGGACTCCTAACAGGCGCTGCAGTGAAAGCACCTGGAGTGCTCGAGCTAGCACGAGATATCCTTGGCCTTCCTGTACAGATGGGATTCCCAGTCGATATCGGTGGCGTTGTTGAAAAGGTCGACGATCCTGCGTATGCAACGGCACTCGGTACTCTTATATGGGGTATGCGAGAAGGCGACAGTGCGAATCGTAATGTCGGAGGCGTGCAAATGAAACGTGCAGTTATGCAAGCGAGTTCTTGGTTTAAAAGTTTACTTCCTTAGGTCTATTTACCCCAATTTGTCTTTCCCCCCGATATCCATGTCAGATACACTTCGATCACTTTTTAACGGCTCTAAGCCACAGAGTAGTGGAGCCACTGGTTCTACAGGTAACGATACTTTTGCTTCTCATTCCCAAGAGGTGCATCCAGATGTTTCGCCAGGTGCAGACATCCGTGTTCTTGGTGCTGGTGGAGGTGGTAGCAATGCGATCAAACGTATGATCGATGCAGGTATTAAAGGCGTCGATTTCATCGCTGTTAATACAGACGTTCAGGCGTTGTACCACAATCCAGCAGCAAAGAAGCTGACTATTGGAAGAGGGGTAACCCGTGGTCTCGGTGCAGGTGCCAATCCAGATATTGGAAAGAAATCTGCTGAAGAGAGTATGGAGGAGATTAAAAAAGCTATTGAAGGAGCAGACATGGTGTTTATCACTGCAGGTCTTGGTGGAGGAACAGGTAGCGGAAGTGCTCCTGTTATCGCAGATGTTGCTCGCAGTATGGGAATCCTTACTGTTGGTGTTGTCACAAAGCCATTTAGCTTTGAAGGCCTGAAGCGTAAGAAGCTTGCAGACGAGGCACTAGAGAACTTGCGTGGAAAAGTAGATACACTTATTACTATTCCGAATGACAAGATCTTGTCTCTTATTGATAAAACGACTCCTCTTACAGAGGCGTTCCAGGTAGTAGATGAAGTCTTGCAGCATGCTATCGAAGGAATCTCTAACTTGATCCTCGTTCATGGACTGGTTAACGTGGACTTCGCTGACGTTAAATCTATCATGCAAGATGCTGGTACTGCCCTCATGGGAATTGGTTACGGAACAGGGGATAGCCGCGCTGCAGAAGCTGCACGTGCTGCTGTGGATAGCCCACTCCTTGAATTGTCTATTTCTGGTGCGAAGGGAATCCTCTTCAACATTACTGGTGGCAATGACCTTAGTATGTACGAAGTTGATGAAGCTGCACGCATCATTACAGAGGCTGCAGACCCAGATGCAAACATCATCTTTGGTGCAGTTATCGACGAGAGTTCTACAGGAGAGGTAAAATGTACTGTTGTTGCTACAGGATTTGATGAAGTAGAAACACAAGCGTTCCCACGAATGACTGCTGGTGCAGGTGAGAGTCTTACTAAGAAGACATTTGGTATGGCCGAGCCACAGAGAGCAGACGCTTCAGCTCCTCGTGAAGAGTACAGTGCTGCGACGCCGACATCTTCTCCATCACTCATGGAGGCAAAATCTACAAAGGTAGACCTTGATGAAAGTGAGCTTGAGGTTCCAGCTTTCATGCGAAAGCCAATCTCTAAATAATTCGATTTCGAAAACGTTTAAGAGCATCCGGTGGGGGTGCTCTTTAACGTTGCAGCGTCACAACCTCTTCTTTCTTTTCTTCAACGTGTGTACCAGTCGATCCAAAGCCACCACGGCTCACTGCACCGTGGTCATCGACTTCTTCCCAGTTTGCTTGTTCTACTTTTACAAAGATACCCTGTGCGATTCTCTCTCCACGCTCTACGGTAATTTCTGTATTAGAAATGCTTTGTACTTGGATGAGGATTTCATCGTCTGGTCCACAGTAGTCTTGGTCAATAACACCAATGCTGTGCGGGCACACAAGGGCCTTCTTACGAGGTAGGGAAGAGCGCGGTACTACCAATAGCGCGTAACCACTTGGCACCTCTACAACGACGTTACCAGGGACCAGGGCAATGCACCCGGGCTGGATGGTTGTAGTTTCGCGTGTGACGAAATCAAACCCGACAGCTCCTGCCGATTCGTGGCGGGGAAGCGTTAGTGTCTGGTCGATACGTCGAATACGAATGTTCATGCTTCGAGCATGCACGATCCAGTTTGGAAATGCAATACGCTAAGCTGCCTGAGTTTTCGGACTGTTCGCACTTGGCTGATCGCTGTCTCTGTTTACTGGGCGTTGTACCCCTTCTCCTGGGTAGCATACTCCTTGAATCACTTTGAAACCTGCTTCAGTCATTCTATTTTGATTTCTGTATTCTGTCGCAATACGCATGACCTCTTCTCGGGACACTGCAGGAGGAGGACTATCGAACATTTGTCGAATAACAATAGGGCCAAGTGAGGTTGCCGTCGTATCAAGTTTCAAAAGAGTCTGAATGTTTATAAGTCCTTTTTGTAAATACGTTAGCAGTACATAATCTTCTTCCGCAGGGAATTTGGTATGACCAAGTTTCGTTGCAGATCGGCTATCATTCGCATTAGAGATCAGCCATTCGTTCATCTTGGAGCTCATTTCTTTGACGTATGTTTTATATTCCATACCATCTACACCAAATTCTTTCTTCAGATCTTCTTCACGGAGCGCAAGCTGCTTCAAGAACATTCCAGACTTCACTGCTTCAAAGAATTCACCAGTAGATTGAATACCAAGAATTCCTTTGAAGGCTTCTTTTCCAAGAAGGATCATTTCGGATCCTCTATTGTGGAAAGCATTAAAGAAGTCATCATCAGCCTGTTTTGGATCAATACTTGTCGGGGCTAAGTTCATTTCGCTTCGATATTTGGCAAATTCATCACTAAAGATTGTAAATTTACGACCATTAATTTTTAGGGTTTGGCCTGCAAGCACTTGTGCTACATACCGGTCGAGCTCTTTTGGACTTTTTGATAGATGTGGAACTTTTTTCAAAATATGCGCCTCTACTTTTCCTATTGTTTCACCAAGCAATCCAGACTTAGCAAGGCCGCCAGGTCCTTCTTGCATTGGTGTTTTTTGCCATGCACTAATATCATTACGGTTAAGCTTAAACCATGTTGTTGTCCATGCAGGGTGCGCAATACCAATGTTTCCAAGGTC
>JABJGX010000032.1 GCA_018662075.1 Candidatus Peregrinibacteria bacterium
GAACAATGGATGTGGCTTGTGTGGTCGACTCTTAAACTCTGGATGGAACTGTGATCCAACCATAAACGGATGGTTCTTCACTTCAACAATTTCCATTAGCTTACTTTCTGGCCATTCACCCGAGAAAATAAGCCCCTTGTCCTCCAGTTTCTTTCTAAAGGCATTATTAAACTCGTATCGGTGACGGTGACGTTCTTCGATCTCATCTTCACCATACACAGCGTGCGCCTTTGTTCCTTTTTTAAGCTTACACTTATACGTTCCCAGCCTAAGTGTTCCTCCACGTGCTCTTCCTTTGTTCTGGTCTTTCATGAAGTGCACCAAGTACTTACTTCGTGGTAGCTTTTCGTCTTCATCAAACTCTTCACTCGTAATCAGCTCGTCCTTTAGGAAGGTACGTGCGAACTCTATTGCAAGTATCTGTGACCCAAGACAAAGCCCCAAGTACGGTACCTTCTTTGTTCGTGCGTAGCGTGCTGCTGCAATCTTTCCTTCGATACCACGTGTTCCAAAGCCACCTGGGATAACCATCCCCTTACAGGACTTAAGAAGCTTCCAGCTATCTTTGTCTTTTTGTTCTAGCTTTTCACTATCGATCCAAACGATATCTGCTTTGTACCCTTCGTGAACAGCAGCCGTTTTGATAGATTCGATAACACTCAAATATGCATCTTCTAAGTTTGTATACTTACCAACAACAGCAATAGATATCGCCTTGTCTGCTTTTGTATGCCGTTCCATTCCCTCTTTCCATGCAGTCATGTCTGGCTTTAGGTCGCCAAGGTTTAGCTGACGGCCAATGATCTGTGCAATTTTGTACTTCTGAAGCGCTACCGGAACATCGTAAATACTGCTGAGTGTTTGCGCAGGGATAACCGCTGCGCGAGCAACTGAACAGAATGTAGAGATCTTATCAAGCAGGTCTTTTGTGATCTTGTAATCAGCTCTAGCCAAGATCATATCTGGCTGTAGTCCAATACGACGAAGCTCTCTGACAGAAAGCTGTGTTGGCTTTGTCTTTAATTCTTTTGATCCCTTCAAGTACGGAAGTAGTGTGAGATGCACATGCATAATTTTCTCCCTACCCATTTCTGCCTTCATTTGTCTGATAGCTTCCAAAAATGGCTCTCCTTCGATGTCTCCTACTGTTCCACCGATCTCTACCATCAACACATCGCACTCACTCTTCTCTGCAGCATTAATAATGTTTTGTTTAATAGCATCCGTCACATGAGGCACAACCTGTACCGTTCCTCCTTGGAAGTCTCCTTTGCGCTCTCTTGCGAGAACCTCTGTATAGATACGACCTGTAGTTACCGTTGAAAGCTTGCTCATCGGTTCGTCGATAAAGCGCTCGTAGTGTCCGAGGTCTAGGTCTGTCTCCGCTCCATCATCTGTGACAAACACTTCACCATGCTGGAATGGGCTCATTGTTCCTGGGTCGATGTTCAAGTACGGATCGAGCTTCTGAACAAACACTTTCAGTCCTGTTGTTTTAAGAATTGCACCAATAGAAGCTGCTGCAATTCCCTTTCCGAGACTACTGCAAACACCACCGGTCACAATAATAAAACGGGGGTCTTTTTTCGTCTTCCCATCTGGGTTCTGAGCAACCTTCTTGCCGGACATAGCCTTGGCGACGGCTGGTGATTCAGGTTTTTTGGAAGGATTCATACAAATAAAATTGGCTTCTTCCGATAGATTCTCGGGGGAGACGCCCGCAACAGATACTACCGAAATTTCGCCTAAAAGCAAGGAGAGATAAAAGCTCACACGAGGCCTTGACTCTTTCAGATATCCAAGTATAAATACTATAACATGAGTTTACTAAATGCTGATCAGGAACGGGAGAGAAGCGAATTCATCCGTCCGTCACCATCCCCTCCTTCTAAGCGTACAATAGAGAGACTCGAAGAATCTGGAAACAGAAATAACATTATTGCATACAAGATGCTCCAAGGGATACATACGCTCTACGCTCAGCCAGAAATCTGGAAGAATTTGTCAGATAACACGCGAAATGAACTGACACAATTACGTGGAATTGGGTTTGATGGATGTTATCCAGATCAAAGTGATTTTAAGCGAATTCGAGATGGACTTGGGGAGGAAACAGAAGCAACAAAAAGACTAGAAGAAACACTCGAAACACTCGAAACATTTATTCTTGTACAAGAGGGATTGTGGGAGTCTATGAGTACTATGTACCCATCCGAAGACCTACAGCATATTTTACAAGATACTATTGTAGCTGTGCACGAACTTCCAGAAATTCACGGAAGAAGAATCGTCACATTCGGTAGTGCACGCACTCCACCCAACTCTCCTGTATACGACGCTGTTCGTTGGCTAAATGAAACAATTGTAACAGGGTCTTTGCGTGAAGATGGCACATCGGAAACTGTACTCAGTGGAGCAGGTCCAGGAACAATGGAAGCTGCAAACCATGGTGCGATGCTTGCACGGTGGAACATCCTCAATACACTAAACAATAAACTTGAAACTGCACCAGAGGATGCAAGAGAAGAGATTCAAAATGCAATCGTTACTGCCAGGTCACAAATCCACAGCATGGGAATTCGCATTCAGTTGCCATTTGAAGCATTCTGGAACAATCATTTGCAGCTCAACCTTACTATTAAGAATTTTGCACCACGCAAAGGAGCGCTTATCTCTACTGCTATGGGTCGCACTATTAAACATAATGGGAATGAAAATAACGGACATCCAAACCATCCAGCAATCTTTGCAATGCCAGGAGGCTTTGGAACAGAAGATGAACTCTGGGATGCTGCATGCCTCATTCAATGCGGAAAGATGCCTGGGATGCCAATTTTTGTAATGGGCGAACAGATGTCTGAAAAAGTCCTTAGCGACTTAGAAAAAATGCAGTCATGGGGAGCTATTAGTCCTGATGACTGGGATATCTTTACAGTGTGCAAAAATGAAATAGATGCTGTCGAGAAATATCATGAAGCACACGACCTAGAAATGAGTAGCTATACAAAAAATGCAATCTTGGAGCGTGCACCAACACTCAACACTTCTCAGACTACGTAAAGAACGCTACTTTCTCCTCTGCAATCTCTGTAAGAGAAACTTCTTTTGCTTTAGCTTTCAATGAATCTGATGCCTCTGGATAACGTTCTTCTAAATACTGCGTTGTTGTCATGCCGTCTGCAGCAAGCTTCTGGACTTCAGTCCAATACTGATGCACATCTTCTTTGTACTCGGCAACATCAAATGCACGGGAACCTGCATCATAAATAGTACAACGCTCTAAAGCGTATCTGACGTTTTGCTCCTGATGTGCAATAAATGCTGGCATAAGAACTGATTCACGACGCAAAAGGTCAGTACCCTGAAGTTTAATAGTGGTAGTTGTTTTGGAATCAGCTAAATGAAACTTTCCTTCGATGTACACAACATCTATTCCTTCGAAATCCTTAAAACGTTCTTTCCAAATCGCAAAATACTTTTCAAGAATTTTTTCAGTCTTGTGACATCCGATAGTAAAGAATACCAAGTGACGGATAGAGGCATCAGACTCTTCAAGGATCTTGGTCAGTGTCTGGAGTCCGCTATCAAGCGTTACCCCTGTTGCAACAACGTCACCGCAAAACACCACACTTCCTCTTCCCATCGTACTTTTACGGTAGGAATCTTCACTGACATACCATCTTCCATCTTCATCTTTGTTACGCTGACTACTAATAAACGTAGAACCATGAAGGTTCCAGTTATATGCAAGGCTGAGTGCATTACGGATACCAAAGTTTAGCCCACCTCGTAAGAAGTTAAGAACGTTTACATCTTTCTCAGCAATATCTGATGGCAACTGATCTTTAAAAGCCTTGAGGAAGGAAGTCATTCCTTTCTCTATAGCTTCTGTATAAGCAACTCCCATTAACTCTGGCTTGTTAACGACCTCACACGTGCTCGGCGTTGAAAAAATAAAGCGCCGTATGGGGTCTTTATAATCACCCTCTATTTGTGCAATAGAGATCTCTTCTGTGTCGGTGATCATGTTGAGTGTCTGCATAAAAAGAGTGTAACTTCTGAAGACCTACTTAGGAAGACCTTCCTGGTATCCACTAGCCATCTGGATACCAATGCGAGCACGTTCCTTAAATCCTGGCATATCAAGCTCTCCTGAATACGTTACTGCTGACGTAACACCATCCATCATATGATGAACAATATCAGCTGCAGACTGCATACCTGGCTTTTGGTACACACGTGATTCTACACCTTCACTACGATGCCCAAGGATATTCCGTATGAATGACCTATCATTTTCTGTTGATCCATTTCTCAGCTCAGAAGATTGGCGAGCAGCCATACCTGTGTTAATAGCATATGTCCTACCTTCATCGTCTTTATAAAGGTCTGTCGCGCTCTCTGCTGTAGGTGCGAGTATTGTACCGAGCATAACCTGTGACGAATATGCTAAAGCTAAAGCAGAGTCTCGTGGATCAACAATACCTCCATCAGCCCAGATATTTTTGCCGTATTTTTGTGCCTCCTCACCACAGTCCATAACCGCACTAAATTGTGGGCGACCTACACCTGTCTCTCTGCGCGTTGAACACATCGCTCCAGGGCCGATTCCAACTTTAACAATATCTGCACCAGATGAGATCGCACGACGGACTGCATCACGCGTGACAACATTTCCTGCAACAATAGTCACATCACGATCAACTTCATTTTCAATATATTCTCTAGCCTGAAGAATATGATCATAAGCAGCTATTTCCTGATCCAAATTTGCTGTATCAAATACCACGCCTCTTGCACCAAGACTAATCGCATATCGCAATCTCTCTAATGGATTATTATTTAACGCACCAATGGTTGGCACAAAAGCAAGACCACCATTCACACCTTCAAATGGCTTATAACGATGTGCATATGCTGCCTCTTTCTTGGTATATGCACCTGCAACTGTTTCATCACTACGAAGTATGGGAAGAAGCGGATTATTTTCACTCACCATGAGGCGCGCAGCATCAATAGGTGATATTCCTTCCTCCTCTGTGACAACAGAATCTTTACGAATATATTGTTTAATCGAACGGTCTTTATCCTGACTACTTGGAATTTTACTCTGATCAACAACACCAAGGAATCTACCATCATCATCAACAACAACTGCCGTACTCGTCACCCGCTTATCCATAAACTCTGCCAACTGCTTTACAGAAGTGTCAGGGGTAACAGTAATTGGTGTTGGGTACTGTGTACGGGACTCTAAATATTTTGCAATCTTTTTTAGTTCTTCGTTAGATTTATCCTGAGGAATTGCAGCAGCTCCACCCATACGCGCCATAACCTCCGCCATTCTCTTGCCTGTAACGCGATTCATATTTGACGATACAACAGGTGTCGTATTTCCGAGTCCATCTGCTGGAGAAAAATCTACTTTATCCCTCGAAAGGCCACTGCTGATGTTATGCAATGCAGACAATCTAATCACTTCCGCAAAATACTTACGATGTGCTTCTAATTTAAGCTCAACTGAAGCTTGTACTAATTCAGTCTTTAGTTTTTTCAATTGAGAGACTTCATCTTCAGATATTCCATCCATAACTTTTTGCTCAATAGCATTAACCGGCATAAAAAACGCGTCCTGATACGTCAGGTCTGGGTGATCCTGTGGATTAAAGTTTAGTTTTGGCATAAGGAAGCCATTATTAAGCCCTCGGGATTCTTTCGCAAGCAAAAAGCGCCCTTTCGAGCGCTTGATACATTACTATTCAAAATTATTAACCTATAAGACCATTTGCTGTGTACAGGCTTACTGTCAGCACAGACACAATAGTCATAAGCTTCACGAGGATGTTAATAGAAGGTCCTGAGGTATCCTTGAAAGGATCTCCTACAGTATCTCCTACAACAGCTGCTTTATGAGCATCTGATCCTTTTCCTCCGAGGTTTCCAGCTTCAATGTACTTCTTTGCGTTATCCCAAGCACCACCACTGTTCGCCATAGAGATCGCGAGGAGTACTCCTGTGACGAGTGAACCTGCAAGTAGTCCTCCAAGAGCCTCTGCTCCAAGAACGTACCCTACAAGGACAGGTGCTGTTACTGCGATGAGACCTGGAAGCATCATCTCTTTGATAGCTGCAGCCGTTGCGATATCAACACATCGTGCGCTATCACCTTGTGCTGTTCCTTCCATAAGTCCTTTGATCTCTTTAAATTGACGACGTACTTCTTCAATCATAGAGAATGCTGCTCGTCCTACTGCGTTCATTGTCATTGCAGAGAAAACGAATGGAAGCGTTCCACCGATAAGTAGTCCAATCAATGTGTATGGGTTCATCAAGTTAATAGACTGAAGGTTTGCAGCTTCTGCGAACGCAGAGAACAAAGCCAAAGCCGTAAGCGCTGCAGATCCGATTGCGAACCCTTTTCCGATAGCAGCTGTTGTGTTTCCTGCACTATCAAGTGCATCTGTACGCGTGCGCACTTGCTTTGGAAGCTTTGCCATTTCTGCAAGGCCACCTGCATTATCTGCAACCGGTCCATAAGCATCTACCGCCAAAGAAATTCCAAGTGTTGAAAGCATTCCAACCGCAGCAATTGCGATTCCATAAAGTCCTGACTGTGTGTATGCAACACCAATAGCTCCGCAGATAACAAGTACTGGGAAGAATGTTGATGAGTATCCAAGTGCAAGTCCTGAAATAAGTGTTGTAGCAGAGCCAGTCTTTGCAGAATCTGCCAACTCCTTTACCGGCTTGTAGTGTTCTGATGTGTAGTACTCTGTAAGGATTCCAATGATCAAACCAGAAACAAGTCCTGCAACCATCGCCATGAATACTCCGAACCATGCGTCTGCTGGTAGGAGGTTGTTTGCGAGGAAGAATGTTCCTGCAACAACAATTCCCGATGAAAGAAATAGTCCATTCTTAAGAGCGCTATGTACGTCGCTACTTCCCTTCTTTGTACGAACAACAAATGTTCCAATAATAGAAGCAACAATTCCGAGGGCTGATACAAACAATGGGAAGAGCACTGCAATCTCTGGGTTAGCCCATGAAGTTGTCAGTCCAATAAGCATCGCTGCAAGCAACGATCCAACGTAGCTCTCGAAAAGGTCTGCACCCATTCCAGCAACATCTCCGACGTTGTCTCCAACGTTGTCTGCGATAACTGCTGGGTTACGTGGGTCATCCTCTGGAATACCCGCTTCAACCTTACCAACCAAGTCTGCTCCAACATCTGCAGCCTTTGTAAAGATTCCTCCTCCAACACGTGCAAACAATGCAACAGTAGAAGCACCGAAGCTAAACCCTGTAAGGGATTGCAACGCATCTCCAAGAGAAAGACCTGCAGTATGTACAAGGTACAAAAGACCTCCAACGAGACCAAGAATACCAAGTCCTACTACAGATAGCCCCATAGTCGCTCCACTAAGGAAGGCGATACGCAATGCGTTTCCAAGGCTCGTACGTGCGGCTTGCGTTGTACGAATGTTTGCAGCAGTAGCTGCACGCATTCCAATGTACCCTGCAAGGACGCTACAAAAAGCACCAAGAACAAAGCTACCAGAAGTAAATGGTGTTCCCCAGTTACCACTCTGTGCATTTGCAAGTCCTGTATCCAGGAATACAAAAATACAAGCAGCAATAAGAACAACAAATATGCCGATTACTTTGTACTCTCTTTTAAGGAAAGCCATCGCACCAGCGCGAACTTGGTCTGCAATAACTTTCATCTTTTCTGTTCCAGTTCCCTGCATTTGAATGAGAATGCGAAAGATCATTGCAGTAAGCAATGCAAGCACTCCAGTCGAAAGAACGGATACAAGAGAGTTGGAAAACGGGTCAGCGAATACGGGTAGCATATGTATTGGGGGGAAATTTCTAAGCTAGTGTATAGGGCAGGGATGTGTAGAGCTAGAGCTGTGTACACTTCTGGTATACAAAAAAGCCGCTCCAGAGAGCGGCTTTTAGATTACATATATTTTTGTGATGTTCTTATCGGTGACTGTCTGCTCTTTCACCAAGGATATCACGGTCACGGTCATCTACCTGTGAGTGGTAAAAGTTTTCACGGATGTCACGACGAGTTGGACGGTCGTAACCCCAGCTACCATTGTTATCTGGATGATTCCCACCTGTCTGAACAAGTGTTGTTGGAAGACCCTTAGAAACAACGCGACGGTTGTCGCCAGAAACGTTTAGTACACGGTAATCAACACCACGAAGGTATCCAAGAACGTGACGACGGAAGTTTCTCTGAGCAGACCTAACCTGTGCGCGAGCAAGGTGAGCACGACCAGTAGTATCAGATACTGAAGCTGAACGTGTCATACCAGCATCATGTAAAATTGAAGAGTATGCATCTGCATACAAATCACGAATTTCAGAACGCTGACGCAACTGTGTAGTTGCAACAGGAGGTACTCCTCTGCGGTAAGCAAGAGCAGGTGTAGCGGACCCAGCAAAAATCGCAAGAACTGAGGCAGCTGAGATGAGAGAGTGCGTAATCTTCATGTGTAGCTAAAGAAAAAAGTAATAAGAGGGATGTAAAGTAGATGGATATTAACTGTATTGCAAGGGTACAGCAACATACCTTTGCAAAACTGACAAGAGTTTTCTCTTATCTACGTTAGCTTCCGTACATTTGTCTTTACTCTCTTAGCAGTCTTAGCTGCTGTTTTCCTCGCTTTTTCGGTAGTTTTCTTCACGGTTTTCTTTGCCTTTGTCTGGCCTTTTTTTACGGCTTTTTTTGCAGATTTTTCTACTTTTTTCCCAGCAGTCGCTACAGACTTCTTCACCTGTGACTTTCCAGCGTTTAATTCCTTTTTTGCCTCAGACACCTTCTTCTCTGCAAATTTCTTTGCTTTTGTAACATTATTTTGGACTTCATCACTATCGATGAACTCTTGAACTTGCTTCGCAAGTTTCTTTCCATCCTTCTGTAAAGCAGAACCAAGCAGCTTTGCCGCCTCTTCTCCATCCTTTGCATTTGCTATTTTTTCACGCAAAGTTTTGTTGCTAAACAAATAACCAGCAGTAGCGCCACCAAGTGTTCCAATAAGGAGAGAAAGCTTTTTCATGAATAGTATGGGAATGATGAATGAGTACGTATGAGTATACAGATTCTCAAATTAAAAGGGAACAGATTGCATAAATAAGAATTTTATCGCATAGTACCTCTCCTATGTCAGAAACACTTACTGATATCGACTCTCTAGGGAGAGAAGCATTACTAACTGTTCATAATGATCTTGTAGAGGATTTCAATGTCATTGTAGACGAGACCAGGCTTCCAAGATCTTATCAACGCTTACTCAATGATATATCATCAGCAGATGAGCACCTTGATAAAGCGGCATCTGCAATCCTTGCTCGCCTGCTACCAGAACTAGAAGTACAAGAAGAAACATTGGACATTCGACGTGGAGCATTCGCCATACTGCAGACCTTACAGACTGAAACCTCCGATACTTCTATGTCAGATATCATCACACTTCGACAAATCATAAAACAAAGACGTGCACTGCATGCGCAAATCCCAACACTCATCGAGGAATTCGAAGAATAATTAAATTGAATCTATCGCAACCATCATTACCTCCCCTGTAATGCGATTTTTAAGTTCTGCACCTGCGCCTTCGAGGGTCTTTGGTGAGATCACGATACGCTTAGGACAACCAATCAAGTCTGCATCTGCAAGCTTTGCACCAACAGAAGCTTTAAGGCGGTCATCAAAGATCGCAGTCTTCCCCTCTTCTGCTAAGCGGTCATAAAGAGCAACTGCCTTCTTGTAGGACTCATCATCTTCAGTCTTTGAAATAGGGACAATATGAAAGTCTGCAGGGTTTATTTCTTCTGTCCATCGCATCCCATCATCATCTGCAAATGCTTCAACCATAATTCCCATTAAGCGTGATACACCAATGCCATAACACCCCATGGTGATTGGAAACATCTTTCCGTCTTGATCTGTAAATTGCAGTTTAAATGGCTCTGAGAACTTTGTACCAAGCTTAAAGATATTCGCACCTTCAGACCCCTTCTCTTCACGGAAGCTTGTCCCTCCAGTCTCTGGACACTTGGTAACACCCTCTTCAAAGATCTCTTTATTGATCGCAATGTTCATACCTTTCTTCTCTGCATCAACGCTTACATAAATAGTATCTTCGCCTTGTGATAGCACTACCTGAAATTCGTGTGAGAACTGAGAAAACGAACCGCCAGAAGCATACGTATAATATGTCTTATCAGCTAAACCTAAGCGTTCGAAAATCGTGTTGTAGGCAGCATGCATAACTTCGTAATATTCATCTAAACTTTCCTGATCTGCATGGAATGAATAAAGATCCTTCATGAGGAACTCCCGACCACGTAAGATACCAGACTTAGCCCTCGGTTCGTTTCGAAACTTTGTCTGAATCTGATAACAACCAAACGGCAAGTTCTTATACGAACTGACATACTCTTTAACAAGCGGTGTGACGATCTCTTCATGTGTAGGGTTCAATGCATATTCTGTATCTCCTGATGCAGGCATCTTAAAGAGTGCGTCAAAACCCTCCCATCTATCTGTTGTTACCCAGTTCTGTTTTGGCGAAAGTGCAGACATCAAGATCTCCTGACCACCAGCACTATTCATTTCCTCGCGTACAACGTTCTCAACCTTGCGAAGAACAATAAGTCCTAGTGGTAAGTATGAATACGCACCTGCCATTGTTTTATGAATAAACCCTGCTCTGGTGAGCAAGTCTGCATTAATAGAGCTCGCATCGGACTGAGTCTCTTTAGACGTTCTGGTGAATAATTGAGAAAGATACATGGCAGCAGAGTACTACAGATTCACCAAGTTCACCATCCACATCGTCAGCAACGTTCCAAAGATAATTCCACCAATCACCTCGGCAACACTGTGTCCTACACGTTCTGAAAACTCTTCAAGCTGACGCAAAATATTTAATGCCTTTGCCTGTTTTCCAACCTGAGACCGTACAAACGCAGCGTCATACCATACGATTCCTGCAAGCACAGTCGCTATAGCAAATGTTGTAGACCCCACACCATCTATCGTACCGACAACAATTAAGAGTGATGCGACAAACGCACTATGTGAACTTGGCATACCGCCATGTTGAAACCAGATACCATGCACTGTACCTTCTAAGAAATGCTTCGTTACTTCTGCAAATAACATAATACTGACGCAAATAACGAACGGATATTGAACAAGGAAAGATTGCATGCTGAGAGTATAAAGAGATGAGCGCTCTATTACTAGGACAAGATAGCAGCATCACAGACTCCCTTGTACGGACAGCGACCGCATGCGCCGAGTGAAGGAGTAGGATCGAACTGTGCATCTTCTATGTCACCGCTAAGAACATCTATCTGTTGCATTGCCTCTGCTAATTGTCCATCAGACCGAGACGTGTGGACTTCGGTAATACCATCTTCATGTAAGAACATCAGCGTCAGTTTCGTACATGGCATGTCGAACTCTTGCTCTGCAGCCAGTGCATAAATGGACAACTGCAAGTCTGCATCCACTTCTTCCTGTGTACGGAGTCCTCCTGTTTTAAAATCTATAACATTTGATGATCCACTGTCCTCTTCCACTCGGTCAAATCTTCCTGCAATAATCAAATCCTGTGAATCTTTTGAATCTTTTGAATCCTTTCCCTCTTTTAGTCTAAACCCTCTCTCCACCGCCAATACCTCACGTTCTTTTTCGATCCACCACTCAAAGAAATGCTGCATAAGCACTTCTCCTTTTGCCCTCGCTTTATCACCATCAACTTTGCTTGCATATCCCTGGAAAATAAAAGACTGATGCCATAAACGGGATAAAGTATCAAAACTAAGGGGTAAAGGAGACTCCTCCTCAACACTTTGAAATAAGGCAAGCTGATTCCCTAACCCCAACCCCCTACTCCCTAATCCTATTTCTAACTTCCCCCACTTACTCAAAGTGTTATGCACACTACTACCAAAACTTTCACCAGCTGAAATACTACGTGAAATCTTTTTCACGTTCGCAAACTCGTATTGCCGAGGGCACGTACGATAAGTGTTTAATTGGGAGAAGCTGTATGGCATAGAGTGCTATTGTAGCACTTAAGCCTCAGAAACAATCTGATGCATTATCCAACGATGATCTGTAACCATTGGAGCAATATCCCAACCCAATTTTTCTATTTTAGACGCATATCCTTTTGATGCTCCCTCTTCACTTAATTTGATCGGATCAGCACCTTGAATTTCGGCCTTTAAATTACTCACTGCCCTTTCTAGCTTTTCTACACTTGGCTCCTCCATAGCCAATAACTCATTTGTATCCTTATCTAACTGAGCACGTACCCTCTTGTATAAAGCATATCGAGCAACTGCTGCTCCTTCATCCTCATTCCAAGGCATCCACGCATAATCAGCTTCAAGAATCCTTCGCTCTGTACGAGGCAGTTGGTGACGAGCACCCATTAGAATCTCTTTTTGAATCATAAGACGTCTCTGAATCTTTAATGTTGGATTTTCTTTCGAAAGCTCACGTAAGATGTTGCTCTGAACCAGAGTCATTTGCTTCTTTTGCTGTCCATATTCATAAATAACACTCAAGCGCATCACTCCATTTTTGCTATCGGTATCGCCTTTAAACGAAGCGTAGTCTGCAATGTCAAACTCATGGTCAACCAGCTTACCTTCATCGTTAGCAAGAGAGACAGTAATCATTTGAGATGAACCACTTTCTTTTAACTGCTTTGATAGAGTCATAAGCTCTGCATGAGTATGTGCATTGTCATATACAAGTGACAATGTTGGACCTGCCTGGTTTTCCGTTTGCTCCATCACATAGAAATTCTGATACTTTTGAAATTCTGCAAAACGTTTTTTATATTCTGATTGAAATTCTCCTTGTTGCTGAGGTAAATCTGTCATATGAGACAGATATGATTTTGTGATCATCTCTCGCTTATTAAGGTTTGCGCCTTCAATACGATCCCAGTTTTCCTTTTCCCATTTTGCATACTCATCAGTACCCAAGCTGGTCAACCATTTAGCATAATTTTCTGCGCGTGTTCCACTGGCAGATCCTTCCCAGTAGCCATGTTGACCAGGGGCAACATTTTGCAATTCTTTCATAAGATCTCCAGGAGTATGCTTTCTCCAGTCTGATTCGTCTTTAAGCCAGCCTTCTGATACAGAATTTATTTGATCAGCAGAATATGCTCCTGCACCTATTGCAACGAAAGCAATAGGAAACAAGGCAGCTGAAGTTACCGCTCCAGTTGCTGCTGCAGTACCTGGCAATGCAATAGAACCAGCTGCAAAACTTCCCGTAGTGGTAGTACTCATCCATGTTGCTGCTAATGCAGTACCTGTTAATCCTCTTTGGAGATACACAGCATCTTGTGCCTTATAAAACTCCTTCAACGATTCATTGTCTGTACCCTTAATACGAGCTTGGTTTGCATTGATTTCATACATTGCAATTGCAGCATCAAGCCCTACAAGTGCCTTGCCTCCAACTCGCATTAATGGCAGAACCTTAGTCCCGACTATTGCTAAATATTTCACTCCTGAAACACCAGTAGTTTTTACTGCATTAAACAACATCAACATTCCATTTTTCGAGCCTGCAAAAGCCTGAGCAAGTTGCGGAGACATCCTTATCTGCTTTAATGCATTTATAAGTACATCTTTAGTAACACCAAGCTTTGCAGCTGCTGTTGCCCAGTGTGGACTTGCCATAATAATACGCGTTGCAGCTGGAATTTTCTTTACGACATCAATAGCTCCGCCAATAGGTTTACCAACTGTCGTACGGAACCCTCTTTGTATAATTCCCATATACTTTACCTTTCCTCCTGCACCTCTAATAACATCATCAATATCATCCAAAGCCTTACCGACACGTACTTCATCCATATTTGCAATTGTAACTTCCATGCTAAATGTATTATCAAGTTGAGAAAGAGCTGCATTAGCACTTATTCTAATCTGACTAGCAACATTTGCTGGAACATTATGATACTTTGCAATATCTTTAGCAGAGATTGAAGCAAGGCGATCCAATCTTCCCACCTTCATCATTTTACGAATGTCTGTCGCAGCCTCTGATATTTTTCCTGCACGGAAATTCTCTTTCCCAATAGGAGAATATAGTTTAACGCTACGTACTTCATGTGCTCTAGTTTGAATCAAACCTGCTACCTTTTTACTAACACCAAAGCGATTCATAATTCTATTATGACTATATCGATCTAACCGAGACAATAAATAACGTTGCCGTCGCTGAAAGAGGCGAACAGGCAGATTCGTAAGTCCAGCTTTACGCTCCGCAATGAATCCAGAAAGAGCTAAAACCGCTAAACCTTCTTTTGTGGATGCAAATCCCTTAAAACTATCCCATGCCTTTCCCGTTTTATTGGCTATTTCTCGCCTCACCATACGAATAACTTTCTCCTCTTTTGGAGATAATTCTTCCAAACCCATAGAATATCCAACAACTTCTCCCGTAGCATGAGATGCCATATCTGATGCCATGTTAGTACTGAATCGAGTAAACAATTCCACTTCACCATATTTAGAAAGAAGATGTAAAATTTTAATGCGCATTCCAGTAACATTTCCTCCATCTTTATTGCGCAAATAAAATAATTGCAATGCATCCCGCATCCATAACTTCTGCTTAATAATGTCATCAACAACAGAAATAATTTCCTCGTCTCCATGACACACATCTCCAAAGAATTCATCATTTTCTAAAGGCGGATACTCTAATACTTCAGTCGCAATATTCTTCAATAAATTTTGTTCTTCTGGCCTCAGACCCTCTACTGAAAGCCCCGAGCTGGCAACAACAGCTAAGCGCTGATTACTACTCGATATTGCATTTGATACATTTTCAATACGTATACGACTACGGTCCTTTTCAGGAACCCTAGTAAGCAACAGGGCAAATTCACTCAATCCTACCTCTTTCATAGAATCGTATGCCTTTGAAAGCATTTCTTTTAGTTGATTCGGATTAAAAAGTGTTTCAGTTTTAATCATTGAAGGAACCACTGAGACAAAATCTGCTACAGCGCGAACCGGACTCGAAGCAACAATATCAAATACCTGATCGAACGTAAGGTCATCAAATTGTGCAGGAACTCCAGCAGACCCATCAGATGATTTTAAAAGCTCGTAATACTCTAAAACATCGTCACGATTATTATCGACATAATATTTCGCAATAACGCACGCATTCAAAATACTTTTCTTTTGTTCATCACTCAAAGAGTCTAATTCATTCCCATACAAAGACTTCATCAGTTCTGGAGAAGTCCTTGTTGAAATAGTACCTGCGGTAACTACATTAACACTCACGCGATTCATTACATCTGCAAGGTCTTCTTTTTGGTTTTTAGCAAAAATATCTATACCAATCTTATCTGCTTCATCACCATACAAACGAAGTATCGCTGGGGAAGCCCCCGAATATAATGTCTGCCTAATAAATTCTGGTGCAGCCTCTTTCTTCTCTTTCTTTTTTGTCTTCTCTGTATCTGGACTGAGTCCCAATGCTTCTTTTGCCTTCTTTTTTGCTTCATCAATTTTTTCTAAAGATTCCTCTTTGATTCTTTTTGCCATTCCCTTCAGATCACCAACTTCCTTATACAGCTCGTAAGCCTTATAACTTCCGAATGCTAATGCGCCAATACCAAGTCCGATAGCAAGCTTTTTAAAGAACCCGCCTTTCGACTTCTTCGCCTCTGCCTTTGCAACTTCTACAGACTTCTTCCCTCGCTTAAATAGCCACTTTCCAGCCTGATAAAGAGCGAATGCAGCAGCGACTCCTGTCACTGCACTAACACCTATCTTCTGACCTCGGGACATATGCTTTGTCCATTCCGGAGGCAACATGACATCTGCCATTTTTTCCATCTTATTTCCAACACCTTTTACATTATCAACACTTGGTAAAATACCAGCCTTCATCACCTCTTTTTCAGGGGCCTTCACCTTCTCGGCTTCTGCTGATAACAGCTGTTGCATAGCATCTGTTTCCACCTTCAATGCCTCAAGTCCTACATTCGTATTACGAGTAATAAGACCCTCTAGGTTTGTAGAGATCTGTGCTCGAACCTTCTCATCCAGTGCTCTAAAACTTTCTCGAAAACGACTAAGGAACTCACCCTTCTCCTCCCCAGCCTCTTTAAGGTTATCAATAACCTCTTTCGCTGCCTGCATAGGTGCACGACGCAACGATTCGAGAGTACTGTCTGCAAGCCGAGCGTTTTTATTTGGTAGAGGTGCCATAAATGAAATGTGTGTATGTATATATTTTTATCTC